>CALMID010000227.1 GCA_937863915.1 uncultured Pseudomonas sp. | reverse complement strand
GCGGCGCCGCGCCAGCCGTCGGTCAGCCCGCCGCCAGCCCCCAGCACGCTGCAGCGCCCCGCATCCTCCTCACTCAAGCCCGCCCAGCCCAAGGTCGACGAGAAGAACGAAGGGCGCTGAGCCGGCAGGTGTCGGGCAATCCGCTACCTTTGATGACAGCAGGAGACGGTTGGCAGGGGGGGGCGTGGACAGGACGCAAAGCGATTATTCGATCTACCGCCAGGTGGTGTCACAGCTGATGGAGGGGCAGGAGCAGTTGCCCAGCCTGCCCAGCATCACCCTGGAGATTCGCCGCGCGCTGCGGGCGGATGATGTCAGCCTGCCTGGGCTTGCACGCCTGATCAGTCGCGATCCGGCGCTGAGTGCGCTGCTGATGAAATATGCCTCCAGTGCCCTGCTGCGTGTTCGTTGCCCTCCCAAGACCCTGCTGGAAGTGCTCAATGTGCTGGGGCTGGAGCAGGTCGATCGGGTCACCATGGCGCACAGCGTGAAGAGCCTGTTCACCCTGCACAGCGCCGGACACAAGAAGCTGTTTCTCGAGGCCTGGGAACGCCTGGTGCTCAAGGCCAGCACGGCGGCATTCCTGGCGCGGGTGATCGGCCATGTGCATCCCGAGCATGCGCTGCTGGCCAGCCTGCTCAGCGAGGTGGGAACCCTGGGCGTGTTGTCGGCCTTCAAGGGCGAGATCGACGCACCGACCCGCGAGCTGTATTACGGCCTGTGCCGCGAGTACAGCAAGTCGCTGGGGGTGATCATGCTGAAGAAGTGGGCGGTGGATGATGAATACATCGAGGTGATCCGCCACACCGGCAACTGGCATGAGCGAGTCTGCGCGGAGGTGCAACTGACCGATCTGGTCAATCTCAGCCTCTATCACGCGATCAAGGAGATGAACCCGCAGGCCCAGTTGCCGCCGCTGCAAAGCCTGGCGGCTTACGAAAAGCTACTGCCGCCACTGAATTTCATCAGCGACAACGGCGAGCTGACCCTGCTGGTCAGTCACCAGGCGGAAATTCACGCCATTGCCGCCGCCCTGCGCTAGCGGCGTCATCATCCCCGAGGTCTGCAGGCCGTTGAAAAACGTTGGCGATGGCAACGCAGGTAGTTTTTCAGCGGCCTGCTAAACCTCCAGCAAACGCACCTTCAACGCCCGCCCCTTGATCTTGCCGGCGCTCAGGCGCTTGAGGGCGCTGCGTGCCACGGTGCGCTCGACCGCGACGAAGGCCTGGTAATCGAAGATGGCAATCTTGCCCACCTGGCTGCCGGGGATGCCGGCATCCCCGGTGAGGGCGCCGAGGATGTCGCCGGGACGCAGCTTGTCCTTGCGCCCGGCAGCGATGCACAGGCTTTGCATCGGGGCCTGCAGGCCGGCGCCGGAGGCTGCCTTGAGTTCGTCGATGCTGGCCCAGTGCAGCGGGCTGCGCTGCAGGTCTTCGATGGCCTGGGCGCGGGCGGCTTCGGACGGCGCCACCAGACTCAGGGCCAGGCCTTTGGCGCCGGCACGGCCGCTGCGGCCGATGCGGTGGATATGGATTTCCGGGTCGCGCGCCAGTTCGACGTTGATGACCATTTCCAGGTCGGTGATATCCAGCCCGCGGGCGGCCACGTCGGTGGCCACCAGGACGCTGCAGCTGCGGTTGGAAAACAGGGTCAGCACCTCGTCACGGTCGCGCTGCTCCAGGTCGCCGTGCAGGGCGAGGGCGGCGATATGCCGGCTGCGCAGCACCTCGACCAGTTCCTGGCATTGCTGGCGGGTGTGGCAGAAGGCCACGCTGGATTGCGGGCGGAAGTGTTCCAGCACGCGCGCAACCAGCTCCAGGCGCTGGCGCGGATCGATCTCGTAGAAGCGCTGCTCGATCTGGTTGTCACTGTGCAGGGCCTCGACCTTGACCTGCTGCGGCTGGCGCATGAAGGTCGCCGCCAGTTGCTCGATGCCGGACGGGTAGGTGGCCGAAAACAACAGGGTCTGCCGTTTGTCCGGGGTCTGGTTGATGATTTCGGCGATGCTGTCGTAGAAGCCCATGTCGAGCATGCGGTCGGCTTCGTCGAGCACCAGGGTGTTGAGGCCGTCGAGTTTCAGGGTGCCCTTGCGCAGGTGTTCCTGAATGCGCCCCGGGGTGCCGACGATGACGTGCGCGCCGTGCTCCAGCGAGCCGATCTGCGGGCCGAAGGGCACGCCGCCGCAGAGGGTAAGGATCTTGATGTTGTCCGCGGCGCGGGCCAGGCGGCGCAGCTCCTTGGCCACCTGATCGGCCAGCTCGCGGGTCGGACAGAGCACCAGTGCCTGGCAACCGAAGAAGCGTGGATTCAGCGGTGCCAGCAGGGCGATGCCGAAGGCGGCGGTCTTGCCGCTGCCGGTCTTGGCCTGGGCGATCAGGTCGCGGCCCTGCAGCATCAGCGGCAGGCTGGCGGCCTGGATCGGGGTCATCTGCTGGTAGCCGAGGGCTTCGAGGTTGGCCAGCATGGCGGGTGTCAGCGACAGGCTGGAAAAGAGCGAGGAAGTGGTCACGGTAGGCCGTCTGGCAAGGAATAGGCCGGCAGTTTAACAGGGCGCCCGCCCTGGCGGGGCGGCAGGTGCCGAGTGGGGCGCCTCAGCCCGGCGCTTGTACCAGCTGCACCGTGCGCCCGCGCCCGTCGGCCTTGGCCTGGTAGAGGTTGTCGTCGGCCAGGCGCAGCAGGGTTTCCAGCTTCTCGTCCCAGCCCTGGTAGACCCCGGCGCTGAAGCTCAGGGGCGGCGCACCGGGGCTGTAGCTGAGGGTGGCCAGTTGGGCGCGGAAGCGGTCGAGCTGCTGGCTCAACTGTTCGGCGTTCAGCAGCGGACTGAGCAGGGCGAACTCCTCGCCGCCGAGGCGCCCCTGGAGGGCCTGGGGAAAGGCCGTGCGCAGGGCATTGGCGAAGGTCAGCAGGGCCGCATCGCCGCTGGCGTGACCGAACTGGTCGTTGATCCGCTTGAAGTGATCGAGGTCGAGCATGGCCACCGCCACCGGGCGCTTCTTGCGCAGCACCTGCTGGCACTGTTCGGTGAAGGCGCGGCGGTTGAGCAGCCCGGTCAGGCTGTCGAACAGGGCCGCGCGCTCCAGCGCGCGCAGCAGGTCGCGGCGGTCGAGGGCATGCATGACCCGGCAGTTAAGCTCTTCGGGATAGAACGGCTTGCGCAGAAAATCGTCGGCCCCCTGTTTGATGAACTGCGCACTGAGCGAGCCTTTGCCATCGGCGGAGAGGCCAAGAATGATCAGTTCGGTGCGCTTGAGTTCATGGCGCAGGCGTTTGACCAGCTCGAAGCCGGAGAGACCGGGCATGGTGTGGTCGACCAGCAGCAGGTCCATATCCGGCTGCTCCTGGAGAATGCGCAGGGCTTCCAGGCCGTCGTCGGCCTCGAC
>CALMID010000226.1 GCA_937863915.1 uncultured Pseudomonas sp. | reverse complement strand
GCTACGTCCCGCGCCTGCAGGATCTGTATGTCGTGCTGCACACCTCGCTATCGGGCAGCTTCAACGAAGCCATGGTGAAGAAGGTCGGCTGTGATGATTTCCTCTCCAAGTTCCAGCCCGACAAACTGGTGGATACCGTTCGCAAGCGCCTGCAGCTGCTGGAGGATGCGGGCAAGATCTGACGATCAGGCTTGAGCCAGAGACAAAGGCGCTTTATAAGCGCCTTTTGTCATCCTGGAGCCGGCCATGTCGAGCCTTGCTGCGTTGTACCGTTACCCGCTCAAGTCGGCGGCCGCCGAAGTGCTGTCACACAGCCTGGTCGGCGCCCAGGGCCTGCTCGGCGACCGGCGCTGGATGCTGGTGGATGTCGCCAGTGGCCGTTTTCTCACGCAGCGGGCGTTGCCCGCGATTGGCCGTATCACCGCCCTGTGGCAGGCCGACGGCTCTCTGCGGCTGCAGGCGCCCGGGCTGGCCGAACTGCTGGTTAAAGTGCCAGGCAGCGAGGCTGCGCGGCGCGCGGTGACGGTCTGGCGCGACAGCCTTGAGGTGCCGGATGCCGGTGATGAGGCGGCGCAGTGGCTGCAGCAGGTGATCGGCCAGCCCTGTCGTCTGGTGCAGGTGCCCGAGGTGCTGGCGCGGCAGGTCGACCAGCAGTATGCGCAGCCCGCCGACCGGGTGGGTTTTGCCGATGGCTTTCCCTTGCTGCTGATCAGTCAGGCCTCGCTGGACGATCTGTCCGCGCGCGTGGGGCGGCCTTTGGAAATGCTGCGCTTTCGCCCCAATCTGGTGGTGACGGGCTGTGAGCCCTATGCCGAGGACCAGTGGCGGCGCATCCGTATCGGCGATCTCGAGTTCGAGCTGGTCAAGGGCTGCTCGCGCTGCATTCTCACCACCCTAGACCCGCAAACCGGCGAGCGCAGCGCCGATCGCGAGCCGCTGACGACGCTCAAGACCTACCGCGAGCGCGAAGGCGAGGTGTACTTCGGCCAGAACGTGTTGCCGCGAGGCTGCGGAGAACTACGCCTGGGGCAGGCCGTCGAGATTCTCGACTGAGGCAGAAATGAACAAGGGCGCCGGATGGCGCCCTTGTTCACTGGTTCCTGGGTTCACTGGTTCATTGCGCGTCGAAGAAGCGCTCGTGCCAGTCCACCAGCGGTTGCGGCGCATTGAGCTTCTTGCCGTAGATCACCGCGTAGGACAGCACGTTCTGCACGTACTGGCGCGTCTCGTCGAAGGGGATGGTTTCCACCCAGACATCGAAGGACAGGTGCTTGGCGTCCTTAAGCCATTGGCGCACGCGGCCTGGGCCGGCGTTGTAGGCGGCCGAGGCCAGCACGCGGTTGCCGTTGAACTGGCCGAGCACCTGGTTGAGGTAGGCGGCGCCCAGCTGGATGTTGATGTCCGGCTGGTAGGCCAGCTGCGGATTGGCCAGCGGAATGCCGTAGCGCTTGGCGGTTTCCTTGGCGGTGGCCGGCATCAGCTGCATCAGGCCCATGGCGCCGACGCCGGAGCGGGCATCGTTCATGAACGCGCTTTCCTGGCGGGTGATGGCGAACACCCAGCTCGAATGCAGGCCACGCAGGCGGGCCTCGCGAACCATGCTGTCGCGGTGGGCCATGGGGAAGCGGATATCCAGGTCGTCCCAGTACTGCGCCTGGCTGATGGTGCGGATGGCCGGGAAGTACCACTGCATGTCGTAGGCCAGCTTGGCCTGGGCAACCATCTCGTCACGACTGAACAGGCGGCTGACGTGGTACCACTCGCGGCGGCCATCGGCGATCAGGCCGCGGTTGTGAAATTCCATGGCCCGGCGGATGCCGGCGGTGTTGCGCACCTTCTGCAGCAGGCGCGGGTCCAGCGGCAGCGGCTTGTGGTTGAGGCTGTAGGGCGCCTGGATGCGGTCGGCAGCGAGGAAACCGTAGTAGTCGCGCTCCCGCGCCAGTGGCTGGTAGCCCAGCAGCGGTTGCTGGCTCTGTGGCTGGGCCAGTTGCAGGCTGCGGGCCTGCCAGTAGCGCCAGCGGGTGGTCTTGGCCAGGTCTTCGGGCAACTGCCGGGTCAGCTGGTAGGCCTCGTCCCAGCGGCCGAGGCGCAGCAGCAGGCGGGTGCGCCATTCGGTGACGGTGTTGTCGCGCAGCTCCGGGTCGTACTGGGCCATGACCTTGAGGGCGCGGGCGTCGAAGCGGCGCGCCAGGGTCAGGCCGATCTCGCGGGCGATGGCGACTTTTTCGTCGCTGGAGAACGCCATCTGCCTGGCATACAGGTCGAGCAGGCCGAGGGCTTTCTCCGGGTCCTGGCGGGCCAGGCG
>CALMID010000225.1 GCA_937863915.1 uncultured Pseudomonas sp. | reverse complement strand
CACGGTGTCGACGCGGTCGGCGTTGGGCACGATGCCCGGCGTGTGATGGTCGGCCGGCATTTTCTCGCGCAGCCAGGCCTTGACCGGCTCCCAGGTCGGGGCATCGGGGGTCAGGGCCTTCTCGTAACGGTCGCTCCAGCCTTCGATCTGGCGCTTCACATAGCCTTCGGGCTTGCCCAGATCGCCCAGGCCGCAGGCGTTGTAGTCGACGTTGTGCAGGTCAACCAGCTTGTCGATGAAGCTCTTGCACAGCTCGCGGGTCTGATCGGCGCTGAAGTTCAGTTCGGCCGGCATGTCGCTGCGCAGGATGATGCCCTTGACCCGCTCCATCACGTAGAACTCGCAGCCCAGTACCGACTCGTCGGTGCAGTGCACATAGGCTTTCGGGCAGTACGGGAAGCCGGCATTGAGCTGGTTGAGAATGCGGTACTCGCGGCCCATGTCGTGGGCCGATTTGGCCTTGTGGCCGAAGGGCGGGCGACGCAGTACGAATTCCTGCTCGGGATACTCGATCAGGTAGGTGAGGTTGGAGGCCCCGCCGGGGAACTGGCTGATGTTCGGCGTGCCACTCAGGCCGGGGATGTGGGCCTTGAGGTACTGGTCGATGACGCTGGCGTCGAGTTCCTCACCGTCGCGAATGCGGGTGGACTGATCGGTAAGAGTCATGCGTATCCCTTCTGCTTATGATGGGGGCTTTAGATTATTGGCTAATCTAATGCTGGGTGCTGAGGCGCTCAAGCCTAAACCGCTGTTATAGACCAGCGTGTTGCCGCTCATTGATCATTTGAATGGCGAAAAAAAACCGGAGCGCCAGGCTCCGGTTTTCGTACGGGATAAGCCGTTGGGCTTAGACCGGGAACAGTTCGCCGAGCTTCATGGCGAGCATCATGTCGCCTTCAGCGCGCAGCTTGCCAGCCATGAAGGCCTGCATGCCGTCGGTTTCGCCGCTGGTGATGCCCTGCAGGGTAGCGGTGTCCATGATCAGGGTGACGTTGGCGTTGGCGTTGTTGCCTTGCTCAACGGCGCAGGTGCCGTCCTTGACGATCAGCGCGTAGTTTTCGCCGTCTTCGATGTTGAACTGGAATACCAGATCCAGGCCGGCAGCTGCGCTGGCGTTGAACTTGGACTGCATGGTGGAAATGATGTCAGCAACGCTCATGGTTCTTTCCCTTGTTGTTTCAGGTTATGGGTGGCCTTTGAGGCCACAATGGGCCGGGCTTATCGAAAGGTGATCAGCTCCGGCGCCTTCAGCAGCTCAAGATGCACCTGACTGTTGAAGGAAGCTAGTGCCACTTCGCGGCCACGGAATTTCAGGCGGCTCAGTGACGTGTTGACGATCTGCCAGTTCAGCTCGAAGGCCTTATCCGCCGGCACGCCGGTGATCAGGCGCAGCAGGGCGGTGATGGTGCCGCCCGAAGTGAAGATGGCGATGTTGTGTTTGCTTTCGGCCTGCTCCAGTACACGCTGCAGGCCGCCTGTGACGGTTTCGACGAAGTCGTCCCAGCTTTGCAGACCGGGTGTGTCATGCTCGCCAGACACCCAGCGCTGGATCAGCAGGGAGAACAAGCGCTGGAATTCGGCGCGGTTCTTCGCTCCATTGCGCAGCACGTCCAGGGCATGAGGTTCCTGCGGCAGCAGGTCGGGCAGTAGGTGACGAATCACTTCGTCGGCATCGAATTCATTGAAGGCGGGATCGATCTCGACATCGGCAGCATGCAGACCGGCTTCACGCAGTTGGCCGATGGCCGCTTCGGCTGTGTGCTGCTGACGGCGCAGGTCACCGCTCAGGCAGCGGTCCAGGCTGACACCCAGTTCGCCAAGGTGACGGCCCAGCACTTCGGCCTGGCGCACACCGACGGGCGAAAGCACATCGTAGTTGTCGCTGCCGAAGGACGCCTGGCCATGTCGAATCAGGTAAATACTGCCCACACCCTAACCCCGGCAGTGAGTAATGTGTCGCGAGGTTATGGCCACTGGCTGGGCGCTGTCAACGAAAAAACATACGCTTGTTTGAAATTGCGCGAACAAATGTTTCCGCGTCTGGAGTGCGGCTGGCAGGGCCTGCGGGGCATGGGTATGCTTGCCCGCTATTACTGACCGATCGTCGGGCAGGCCGGGAGGATGATTGTGGAGTTTCTTGCTGAATACGCCGGGTTTCTTGCCCGCACGGTGACCGTTGTGGTCGCCATCGTGATGGTCCTGCTGGTGGTGGCGGTGTTGCGCCAGAAGGGACAGCGCAGTGCCGGGCACCTGAGTGTGCGCAAGCTCAATGAGTTCTACCGCGAGCTGCGTGAGCACCTGGAAGACAGCGTGCTGCACAAGGATCAGCTCAAGCGTCAGCGCAAGGCCGAAGCCAAGGCGCACAAGGCCGAGCAGAAGAAACCGGTCGACAAGCCAAGAGTGTTTGTTCTGGATTTCGATGGCGATATCAAGGCGTCGGCCACCGAACAGCTGCGCCACGAGGTGACGGCCGTACTGAGCATGGCGCAACCGACCGATGAAGTGGTGGTGCGTCTGGAAAGCGGTGGCGGCATGGTCCATGCGTATGGCCTGGCGTCGTCGCAACTGGCTCGTCTGCGCGATGCGGGTCTGCCGCTGACCGTGTGCGTCGACAAGGTGGCGGCCAGTGGCGGTTACATGATGGCCTGCGTGGCCAATCGGGTGCTGGCTGCGCCCTTTGCCGTGCTTGGCTCGATTGGCGTGGTGGCACAGCTGCCGAACGTGCATCGCCTGCTTAAGAAGCACGATATCGATGTCGAAGTGCTGACCGCCGGCGAGTTCAAGCGCACCCTGACCGTATTCGGCGAAAACACCGATAAAGGCCGGGAAAAGTTCCAGGAAGACCTGGAGCTGACTCATCAGCTGTTCAAGGGTTTTGTCAGCCGCTACCGGCCGCAGCTGGATATCGACAAGGTTGCCACCGGCGAGGTCTGGCTCGGTCTTTCAGCGCTGGAGCACGAACTGGTCGATGGCTTGCAGACCAGTGATGAATACCTGGCGCGGCGGGCCAACGAAGCCGAGCTGTTCCAGCTACGCTTCATCAATCGCAAATCATTGCAGGAACGCATCGGCCTGGCGGCCAGTGTGGCCATCGACCGGGTGCTGCTCGGCTGGTGGGAGCGCCTGCTGCAACAACGTTTCTGGCAGTAAGGAGTCGGCCATGAGTGGATTCAAAGCGCTGGTGATCAGCGAGGACGGGCAAGGCGGTTACCAGCAGCGTTTGTGTCAGCGCGAGCTGGATAGCCTGCCGGCGGGTGAGGTGCTGATCCGCGTGCGCTATTCCTCCCTCAATTACAAGGATGCCCTGTCCGCCACGGGCAACAAGGGCGTGACCCGGCACTATCCGCATACGCCCGGCATCGATGTGGCGGGGGTTGTCGAGCAGTCGGCCGTCAGTGAATTCGCCGCTGGCGACGAGGTGATCGTGACTGGCTACGACCTGGGCATGAACACCTCGGGTGGTTTTGCCCAGTACGTTCGCGTGCCGGCTGCCTGGCTGCTCAAGCGGCCCAAGGGGCTCAGCCTGCGTGAGTCGATGGCGCTGGGCACGGCGGGCCTAACGGCGGCGCTGTGTGTGGAAAAGCTGGAGCAGGCTGGCCTGACTGCCTCCGCCGGGCCGGTGTTGGTGACCGGCGCCACGGGTGGTGTCGGCAGTATTGCCGTGGCCCTGCTGGCCAGTCGTGGCTACGACGTAGTGGCTTGTAGCGGCAAGACCGATGCGGTGGAATGGCTCAAGTCGCTGGGCGCCAGCGAGGTCATCGCCCGTGAGCAGTTGCAGGAAGGCAGTGAGAAGCCTCTGCTCAAGGAGCAGTGGGGCGGGGCGGTGGATACCGTTGGCGGCGACATTCTGTTCAATGTGGTCAAGTCACTGCGCTATGGCGCCAGTGTGGCCTGCTGCGGGCTGACTGCCGGAACCGGCTTCAAGGCCAGCGTGCTGCCGTTCATCCTGCGCGGGGTCAATCTGCTGGGCGTTGATTCGGTGGAGCTGCCGCTGGTGGTCAAGGCCTCCATGTGGGACAAGCTGTCTCTGCAGTGGAAGCTTGATCTGACGCCGCTGGTGGAGGAAATCGGGCTGGAGCAACTGCCGGATGCCATTGCGCGCATCCTGGCGGGCCAGGTACGCGGTCGCGTGCTGGTGCGCATCGACTAAGCCCGCCAATGCGGTACAAAAAAAGCCCCGAATTCGGGGCTTTTTTGCTGGCTGCGAAAAACTCAGGCGCGGCGACGGAACAGCGGCAGCGGTTCGTCGGCGGAAGCCTGGTAGACCTCGGCGAAGTCCTCGAAGGCCTTCAGGGCATCGACCGGGTCCTTGTCGGCACGCAGGGCGAACGCATCGAAACCGCAGCGCTTGAGAGCGAACAGCTGGTCACGCAGGATGTCGCCGATGGCACGCACTTCGCCCTTGTAGCCATAGCGGGTGCGCAGCAGGTAGGCGGTGGAGGAGTGACGGCCATCGGTGAAGGCCGGGAAATTCAGGGCGATGACCTGAAAGTTATCCAGGTCAGCGGCGATTTCCTCGATCTCCTCACCGGCTTCCAGCCACACGCCCAGGCCGCCGTCGCGGGCCTTGAGCGCGGTGCTGTGCTCGACCCACAGGGCCAGCGGCACGATGTAGTCGTCGCAGTTGCTCAGGCTGTCGAGGGTGGCGTCCTTGGGCAGCAGGTGCCAGGTCTCGTCGATGATCTGACCGTTCTTAATGATTCGCTGCATAGACACGCTCCTTGAACGGATCGACGCCGACGCGGCGGAAGGTGTCGAGGAAACTTTCTTCATCGGTACGCTGCTCGACATAGACCTTGATGATCTTTTCGATCACGTCCGGCATGTCGTCCTGGGCAAAGGAAGGGCCGAGGATCTGCGCCAGGCTGGCATCACGTCCGGCGCTGCCGCCGAGAGACACCTGATAGAACTCCTGGCCTTTCTTGTCCACGCCGAGAATGCCGATGTGGCCGACGTGGTGATGACCGCAGGCGTTCATGCAGCCGGAGATGTTGAGGTCAAGATCGCCGATGTCGAACAGGTAGTCCAGGTCATCGAAGCGGCGCTGAATGGCTTCTGCCACCGGGATCGACTTGGCGTTTGCCAGCGAGCAGAAATCACCGCCGGGGCAGCAGATGATGTCGGTCAGCAGGCCTACGTTCGGGGTGGCAAAGCCCAGTTCACGCAGCTCGCCCCATAGGGGGAACAGCTGCTGCTGCTCGACGTCCGCGAGGATGATGTTCTGGTTATGGCTGTTGCGCACTTCGCCGAAGCTGTAGCGATCGGCCAGGTCGGCGATGGCGTCGAGTTGCTTGTCGGTCACATCCCCCGGCGCTACGCCGGTCGGTTTCAGCGACAGGGTCACGGCGACATAGCCCGGGCGCTTGTGGGCCACGGTGTTGCGTTGGCGCCAGCGGGCAAAACCCGGGTGCTCAGCATCCAGCTTGGCCAGGTCGGCATCCAGGTCCACCAGCTCGCGGTAGGCCGGATCGACGAAATGGTCGGCCACGCGGTGTACTTCTTCGGCGCTGAGGGTGGTGGGGCCATCCTTGAGGTGGGCCCACTCGGCATTGACCTTCTCGGCAAATACTTCGGGAGTCAGTGCCTTGACCAGAATCTTGATGCGTGCCTTGTACTTGTTGTCACGACGGCCGTAGCGGTTGTACACGCGCAGAATGGCGTCGAGGTAGGAAATCAGATGCTGCCAGGGCAGGAATTCGTTGATGTAGCTGCCCACGATAGGCGTGCGGCCCAGACCGCCACCCACGGCAACGCGGAAACCCAACTCGCCGGCCTCGTTCTTCACCGCTTCCAGGCCGATATCGTGCACTTCGATGGCGGCACGATCGCTCGCCGCACCGTTGACCGCGATCTTGAACTTGCGCGGCAGGTGGGAAAACTCGGGGTGGAAGGTCGACCACTGACGGATGATCTCGCACCACGGGCGCGGGTCGATGATCTCGTCCCGAGCCACACCGGCGAACTGGTCGGTGGTGGTGTTGCGGATGCAGTTGCCGCTGGTCTGAATCGCGTGCATCTGCACGGTGGCCAGTTCGGCCAGGATGTCCGGCACGTCTTCCAGCTCCGGCCAGTTGAACTGCACGTTCTGCCGGGTACTGATGTGGGCATAGCCCTTGTCGTAGTCACGAGCGATCTTGGCCATCATCCGCACCTGGGCGGACGACATCAGGCCATACGGCACAGCGACGCGCAGCATCGGCGCATAACGCTGGATATACAGGCCATTCTGCAGGCGCAGCGGGCGGAACTCCTCACCGGAGAGTTCGCCGGCCAGATAGCGGCGGGTCTGGTCGCGGAACTGCTTGACGCGGTCCTCGACGATGCGTTGATCGTACTCGTCGTATACGTACATGAAATGTCCTGTTCTCAGGCTGCTTACAGCTTTGTTGCGCTCACGGCAGCGCACTCCAAAAATGGAGGCGAAGCAAGATACCAGTAATGGTTTATGCGCAAAAGTGAAGTTTGAGCATATGCACAGAGCATTCAGTTCTAAGCGGGCGACTGAGCATAACCATGCCGGCTTGCTGCCAGGGCCGGCCTGATCTTTACTGCCAGCGTGGTCCTCTGCCTACAACAACTATATGGGTGCGCCATGAACGAACCGTCCAACGAGTCCCAGGCCGACAGCCTGGTCGATGCCAAAGCGATTTTCTGTCTGATTGTGCTGGTCGTGGCCAGCGCAGTGTTCTGGGTCAGTCAGCAGTAGCAGAGGGCCGGCAGTGATCGGCAGCTGTCTGTATGATGGGAGGCTGCCGTGATGCCGAGGATGCCTGATGCGTGCATGTGTTCATGGCTTGCTGCTGTGGCTGGCCCTGTTGGTGCCCACGGCACAGGCTACCCAAGTGGTCTTTATCAATCCGGGGCGTGCCGATGAGCCGTTCTGGCGGGGCTATGCCCAGTTCATGCATGCGGCCGCCCGTGATCTGGGACTGGAGCTGCAGATTGTCTATGCCGAGCGCGATCCGCAGCGCCTGATCTCCACCGCGCGCCGTGTCCTGCAAGGGTCGCAACGGCCTGACTATCTGCTGTTCGTCAACGAGTATTACACCGGCCCGGAAATCCTCCGCCTGTCGGCCGGCAGCGGGGTCAAGCTGTTCTCGGTCAACAGCACGCTGGCCGCCGATCAGCAGCAGGTCATGGGCGGCACGCGGGAAAAGTACCCGGACTGGATCGGCAGCATGGTCCCCAACGATGAAGAGGCGGGCTACCTCATGGCTCGCGCACTGATTCGTCAGGCTGATAGCCGGCAGCCGCTGCAGATGCTGGCTTTCTCCGGGGTGAAGAACACTCCAGCCGCGCAGTTGCGCGAGCAGGGATTGCAGCGCGCACTCAACGAAAACCCGCAGGTGCAGTTGCGCCAACTGGTTTATGCCGACTGGAATCGCCAGCGCGCCGGCGAACAGGCCGACCTGCTGCTGCGGCGTTATCCCGACGTGCGCCTGATCTGGTCAGCCAATGATGAAATGGCCTTCGGCGTCATGGCTTCGGCGGCGCAGCTGCCGAACGGCCAAAAGCCGAAATTGCTGTACTCGGCGCTGAACAATTCCGAGGAAGTGCTGCAGGCGCGGCAGAGTGGTCGGGTCAGTGCTCTGGTTGCCGGACACTTCACTCTGGGTGGCTGGGCGCTGGTGCTGATCAGTGATCACGCGGCCGGACTGGATTTTGCCCAGCGCGGCGGCAAGGACCGTACGGTCCGACTGTTCATGGAACTGGATGCCACTCAGGCGGCGCGACTGCAGCGTGTGCTGCGCCAGGACAACTACGGCCTGAACTTCCGCCGTTTCACCGCCCGGCAGCAACCAGGCATGCGCAACTATGCGTTCTCGCTGCAACCGCTGCTGGCTCAACCTGTCGCAAAGTGAAGCACCAGCTGTACCGTGCCGTAGAGCAGCAGGACGAATAGTGCCGTGGCCAACAGGCCGATGACCACGAAGTGCAGCGGTCTGCCACGGCTGAAATCACGCTGACGGTTCTTGCCGGACTGCACGCCAAAGGCGGCGGCAAGTACGCTGAGCAGCACCTGCCAGAAGCTCAGCGGGCTGTTGTCGGGGTCGTTCATGGCCGTCCTCGTGCGATGAATGTCTGGTAGAGAATCTAGCAGTTACCACTCTTCATGCAGGGCCCTTACACGCAACTGCTCGCGCTCATCGAACGAGCTGGCCAGTACCGTGCTGATGGCCTGGCGCTGCTCTTCGGCGGGGAGCGACAATTCGCGGATGCGCTGACGCTCGGCGGCGAAGACCTGAAGGCGCTGCTGCCAGAGTGCCTGCTGCTCATCCAGCTGCGCCAGGGCTGTGGCGGCCTCACTGCCCAGCTGCTGTTCTCGCACGGCGTAGATCTGTCCGGCACTGGCGCCGCTGGCGCGCAACTGCTCGACCTGTTCGAAGACTTCCGCGTCGCGGCTGGCCTGTTGCCGCTGCAACCGTTGCTCGACACTGAGCATCTCCCCAGGCTCTGCCGCTGAGCCCGGGCTTTCATTGTTCTGCAGGGTCGCCAGCAGATGGGCATCCTCGGCGCGCTCGGCGGCGAACAACGCCATCTGTTCCACTGAACTGAAATGCTGCTGGCGCAGCGCATCGACTTGCTGCAGATGTGAGGCCAGGGTGTGACTGTCGAGTGTTGTCGGCTGGGGCAGTGCCATCAGCGCCAGGCGATAGTCGAGATAGCGGCGCAGCAGATCATTGGCCTGCTGCCGGGCCGGATCTTGCAGCTGACTGGCCAGCTCCCACTGGATGCGTTGCAGCAAAGCTTCGATGGATTCTTCTTCGATGGCGGCCAGATAAAACTCAAACAGGCGCAGGATATCGTCCTGCACCAGCAGATTGCCCTCGGCGTCGCTGCGCAGGGCAACGCCATGGCTGGCGCCCTGCAGGGAGGCGGGCAGCGGACCGGGTTTGGCCAGCGGCCGATCAACCGGGGCCAGCCATGTTTGACTCTGGCCGGTTGCTGGCATCGTGACCTTGTGGGTGGTCACTGTGTTGGCTGGTGTGACGGAAGGGACGAGGTTCTGCTCGGCAGGCCACCAGACCGCTACACCCAGGCACAGGCCGCCGGCCAGCAGCACCACACTCAACAGTCGCCACATGCTTCGATCTCCTTTCCAGAAAAGGCCTGCCCGCAGGCAGGCCGGATGGGGTTACAGACCGAGGTTCTTGAGTCGACTGGCCTGGTTGACGAACAGCGTCTTGGGGTTGGTCTCGAACAGCGAAACCAGGCCGAAGACCTGGTTGTTGGCGTCGATATGGTTCATCAGATAATTGTCCTTGAGCACCTTGCCGAAGTGGCTGGAGCAACGACCGGTCACGCCATCGTTGGCTTCGCTGGTGGCCAGGCTGGTGATGCCGAACAGCGGATCGGAGATATCCAGAACGTTGGTCAGCGGTGCGGTGCCGCTCCAGGAGAACAGCGCGATCGACTGGCCGTTGAGGGTCACCCGGTCCGGGCCGACGCCGCAGGCTGTGGTCGGCACGCCGGCAGGGAACCTGCTGTTGAAGGCGGCCGAGCCGGTCTTGTTGAACTCGGCGAGCATGGCGCGGATATCCGACTGGCTGCGTTTGTTGTTCGACAGCAGATTGACCAGGTTGCCCACGGCGTTGGCGAATACATCGAAGGTGACGCCGATCAGGGTGCCTGACGGAGCCACGCCGGTGGCCACGTCGGCGAGGGCCGAGCCCTTGTGCGGCGAGTGCAGGGTGGTCAGCGAAGCGACCAGGTCCGGGCGCACGTTCATCACATAGCGGGAGGTCAGGCCACCCTGGCTGTG
>CALMID010000224.1 GCA_937863915.1 uncultured Pseudomonas sp. | reverse complement strand
CTTACTGGCGAACGCCTTCCACCGAGAGAATCAGCTCGACTTCCTGGGACGCCGGGCCGAGGTCTTTCTGGATGTCGAAGTCCTTCAGCTTGAGCGTGGTGCTGCCCTCGAAGCCGGCACGGTAGCCGCCCCACGGGTCGTTGCCTTCGCCGATGAACTTGGCGGCAATCACCACCGGCTTGGTCACACCGTTGAGGGTCAGGTTGCCGGTGATGTCGGCGCTGTCCTTGCCGGTAGATTTGACGGCGGTGGAGACAAAGGTCGCGGTCGGGTGCTTGTCGACGTTGAGGAAGTCACCGCTGCGCAGGTGCTTGTCGCGCTCGGCATGGTTGGAGTCGACGCTGGCGGTGTTGATGGAGACGCTGACGCTGCTGGCTTCCGGCTTGGCGGCATCGAAGCTGAACTTGCCGTCGAAGTCCTTGAAGGTGCCGTACAGCCAGCTGTAGCCGAGGTGGCTGATCTTGAAGTTGATGAAGGCATGCTGGCCCTGCTTGTCGATGGCGTAGTCGGCGGCCAGGGCTTGTTGGGCGAACAGGGCGGTGCCCAGGGTCAGGGCAGCGAAGGATTGCTTCAGCATCGGGGTTTTCTCCTTGTGGGACGGTGAGGTCAGCGTTGTGTACGACCGAACATGCGCACCAGGGTGGCATCGCGGTCGATGAAATGGTGTTTGAGAGCGGCCAGGGCATGCAGCCCGGCGAAGATCACCAGGCCCCAGGCCAGGTATTCGTGCACGACCCCGGCCAGGTCTTCCTGATCAGGCAGGCTGGTCAGGGTGGCTGGCACCTCGAACAGACCGAACACGGCAATGCCACGGCCATCAGCGGTGGAAATCAGGTAGCCGGAGAGCATCAGGGCGAACAGGCCGACATACAGCAGCAGATGGCCGGCCTTGCTGGCCAGGCGGGTACGCGCATCGTGGCTGGGCAACGCCTGCGGGGCAGGACTCAGAAAACGCCAGAGCACGCGCAGCAGCATCAGCACGAAAAGCGTCAGACCGATGCTCTTGTGCAGGTCGGGAGCCGTGCGGTACCAGCTGCTGTAGTAGTCCAGGCCGACCATCCACAAGCCCAGGCCGAACAGGCCGAACACGGCAACAGCCACCAACCAGTGCAGGACAATACTGGTCAGGCCATAGGTGTGCGGGGAATTACGCCATTGCATGGGCAGAAGCTCCATCGGGTGATGGTGCTAGCCTAGCGGCAATAATACGAATGAAAAGCGCAAATCTTCGCTGTGAAATATCGAGTAACTTGATTGTTCCAGCGAACGACGCACCAACAACAAGGGCAGCCACTGGCTGCCCTTGTTGTCAGGAGAAACCGGCTCAGTTGAACAGGCGGGAGAAGAAACCACCCTTCTGCTCGGCCGGCTTGCTCTCGGCGAGCTTGGCCTTGGGCGCCTCCAGCGGCTTGCCCGCCGCCAGCAGGCTGGCCTGCTCGGCCGCGCGCTGGCCGCTGCGCAGGGCGCCTTCCAGCGTGCCGGGATAGAGCACTTCGGTGTGCTCACCGGCGAACAGCACGCGGCCCAGCGGTTTTTCCCAGATGCGCCAGTAGCGGCTGATCTCGCCGGGGCCGTAGGCCACGTAGGCGCCACCGGCCAGGCCGTCCTTGCCGAAGCGGCGCAGCTCGAAGCCGGTGAACTGCTCACGGGCACCCGGATAGCGCTGATCGAAGCGGATCAGCACCTGATCGACCATCTGCCGATCGCCGAAGGCATTGAGCAGGCGGGCGTTGTCGCCGGACAGGTTGATCAGCAGGTTGGCCCCGCCCTTCAACGCGGGCTCGACCCAGAGCATACCCAAGCCCTTGTCGCTGAAAATCTCGCCGGTCAGACGGGCCTTGCCCCACACCGGTTTCTTGAACTTGAGCAGCATCTGGTCGCGCCAGCCGTAGTTGATGTCGGCCAGCGCCTTCTGCTGCAGCGGCTGCAGGGCCGGTGTCAGGCTGATCTTGCCCAGCGCCGGCAGCGGTACGGCAAGCACGGCGTAATCGGCGTGATAGCCGGTGGCGCCGACCTTGACGGTCACGCCCTTGGCGTCCTGGCTGATCGACGACACACGGGCGTTGGTCTTCACCACTTTCAGGCGCTTGACGAAGGCCTGCGCCAGCACCGGACTACCGCCGGGCAGGCGGGCCACGCGGCGCTCGTCTTCCCACAGGCCGCGGTAGACCCGCGCCTGCTGCGCCAAGTGCAGCAGAGACAGGCGCGAAGGCTCATCCAGGCGCGAACGGATACGCTGGTCGACCAGCGCCCGCGCAGTCGGGGCCAGGTTGAGCTTGTCCAGCCAGTTGGCCACGGTGATGCCGTCGAGCTTGATCAGGGTGTGGGTCGCCAGCGGGTTGAGCGGGTCCTCAATGGAGCTGGCCAGGTCATCCAGGCTCTTCTCGTAGCGTTTGATCGACTCAGCCGTGGTGGGCTGGGCCTTGGCCAGCTCATCGACACTGAAGTACTGGCCATCGACCAGATAACCGATCTGCCGCACATAGCCCGGCGCCGGCACGGTCTGCAGCTTGAAACCCTGCAGGTAATGATTGAGCTGCGGCTGCAGCTTGGCGCTGCCGATCCACTCGGTCGCCGCCAGGCTGGCACGGCCACCGACGCTCGGTTTGGCCTCCAGCAGGGTCACGTTCCAGCCGCGCTGCTGCAGTTCGAAAGCCGCCGTGAGGCCGGCCAGGCCGCCGCCAACAACGATGGCACTGGGTTGTGGATCCTTGGCCGAGGCCAGTGCACTGGCCCCCACCAGCAGCAGCGCCACCAGGCGCCGACCGATCTTCAACATGCTATTCCCCCGGAATATCTGGATACCGCGCCCGGCAACGGCCGAGCAATCCTGAACAGCCGCGCAGGATACGCCAGGCCCTGGCCCCGGGCCAGACACTGCCGTCGGACATCTAGGGGCGGACGCTCAGCCAAGCTAACTGCAGAGTGACTGCTGCTGCCCCGCCGCCCTCTGATAGGCTTGGCGGATCAACGAGGAGAAAGCCCATGGGCCTGAATGCCGACTGGATGCAGCGTGACCTGAACGTGCTCTGGCACCCCTGCACGCAGATGAAAGACCACGAGACCCTGCCGCTGATTCCGATCAAGCGAGGCGAAGGGGTCTGGCTCGAGGACTTCGAAGGCAAGCGCTATCTGGATGCCGTCAGTTCCTGGTGGGTCAACGTGTTCGGCCATGGCAATCCGCGCATCAACCAGCGCATCCGCGACCAGCTCGACCAGCTGGAGCACGTGATGCTCGCCGGCTTCACCCATCCACCGGTGATCGAGCTGTCCGAGCGTCTGGTGCAGATCACCCCACCCGGTCTGGACCGGGTGTTCTATGCCGACAACGGCTCCTCCGGCATCGAAGTGGCACTGAAGATGAGCCACCACTACTGGCTCAACCAGGATCAGCCACAAAAGAAACGCTTCATCACCCTGACCAACAGCTATCACGGCGAAACCGTGGCGGCGATGTCGGTGGGCGACGTGGCCCTGTTCACGGCCACCTACAAGGCCCTGCTGCTGGACACCATCAAGGTGCCGAGCCCCGACTGCTACCTTCGCCCCGAGGGCATGAGCTGGGAAGAACACTCGCGGACGATGTTCGCCGCCATGGAGCAGACCCTGGCTGAACACGCCCATGAAGTGGCGGCGGTGATCGTCGAACCGCTGATCCAGGGCGCCGGCGGCATGCGCATGTACCACCCGGTGTATCTCACACTGCTGCGCGAGGCCTGCAACCGCCATGGTGTGCACCTGATCCACGACGAAATCGCCGTCGGTTTCGGCCGTACCGGGACGATGTTCGCCTGCGAGCAGGCCGGCATCACCCCGGATTTCCTGGTGCTGTCCAAGGCCCTGACCGGTGGCTACCTGCCGATGGCGGCCGTTCTGACCACCAACGAGGTGTATCAGGCCTTCTACGACGACTACGCCACGTTGCGCGCCTTCCTCCACTCGCATTCCTACACCGGCAACCCGCTCGCCTGCGCCGCCGCCCTGGCGACCCTGGACATCTTCGAGCAGGACAACGTCATCGAGAACAACAAGGCCCTGGCCGCCCGCATGGCCAGCGCCACCGCGCACCTGGCCGACCATCCGCATGTGGCCGAAGTGCGCCAGACCGGCATGGCCCTGGCCATCGAGATGGTCCAGGACAAACCGAGCAAGACGCCCTACGCCTGGCAGGAACGCCGCGGCCTGGCGGTGTACCAGCACGCCCTGACCCGCGGCGCTCTGCTGCGCCCGCTGGGCAGCGTGGTGTACTTCCTGCCGCCCTACGTGATCACCCCGGAGCAGATCGACTTTCTGGCCGAGGTGGCGTCCGAAGGCATCGACCTGGCCACTCGCAGCGCGGTGAGCGTGAGTGTCAGCGCCGATCTCTACCCCAATCATCGCGACCCGGGCTGACAACAGACTCGCGTCTTGGGTGGACGGATAAGACACCGTCCACCCTACCCCCGTCTGCCACCTGTCGCTAAAATCCGCGCCTCTGCCCCAGGTTCCTGCCCCATGCGCCTATCCCGCTT
>CALMID010000223.1 GCA_937863915.1 uncultured Pseudomonas sp. | reverse complement strand
CCTGCAGGACATCCAGGGCCTTGGCAGCACGCCGGATTTCGCTCCCAAGCCCTAGGGTCTGTTACCGTTTCGGCACAGCCGCGACGGAGCCGTTTTTTGCGCGCGGCAAATGGCGCCATGCGTCGTTGCAGGACTTGGCAAGGGAATGACCATTGCCGGCGTCCCGCGCCTAGCCTGGCGCCATTTGACGCAGCAACGCGGTTTGCGCCGAAACGGCAACAGCCCCTAGAAGTAGCCCTCGATCTTTTTCTTCTCCATCGAACCATCCTGGTCGTGGTCGATGATCCGGCCCTGGCGTTCCGAGGTGCGGGTCAGCAGCATTTCCTGAATGATCTGCGGCACATCGGTGGCGGTGGACTCCACCGCGCCGGTCAGCGGGTAGCAGCCGAGGGTGCGGAAGCGTACCCAGCGTTTGCGCATGCCGGCGCGCTGGGCGGCGGTCAGGTGCGGCAGGATGCGCTCGTCGTCGATGCAGATCAGCGTGCCTTCGTGTTCAACCACCGGCCGCTCGGCGGCGCGGTAGAGGTCGACGATCTCGATGTTCTCCAGGTGGATGTACTGCCAGATGTCCAGCTCGGTCCAGTTCGACAGGGGGAACACGCGCAGGCTTTCCCCCGGCTGCACGCGGGTGTTGTACAGCTGCCAGAGTTCGGGGCGTTGCTGCTTGGGGTCCCAGCGGTAGCGGTTGTCGCGGAAGGAGCAGACGCGCTCCTTGGCCCGGGATTTTTCCTCGTCGCGGCGGGCGCCCCCGAAGCAGGCATCGAAACCGTACTGGTCCAGCGCCTGCTTGAGCGCTTCGGTCTTCATCACGTCGGTGTACTTGGCCGAGCCTACCGAAAAGGGCGTGATGTTCAGACGCGCGCCGTCGGGGTTGATGTGCACGCGCATATCCAGTTTCAGCTTGTCCGCCAGGCGGTCGCGGAACACGGCCATCTCGCCGAACTCCCAGCCGGTGTCCACATGCAGCAACGGGAACGGCACCGGCCCCGGAAAGAAGGCCTTGCGCGCCAGGTGCAACAGCACGGTGGAGTCCTTGCCGATGGAGTAGAACAGGCAGGGGTTGCGCATCACCGCCACCACCTCGCGCAGGATGTGGATGGACTCGGCCTCCAGGGCGCGCAGGTGGGTCAGGCGGTCGGGATGGATCATTGGCGTGGCGGTCATGGCATCAGGGATTGCAGCTGGGACAGTGGACGGGATCGGCCCGTTCGGGCCGCTGACGGGTTTCGCTGTGACCACAGGCCGGACACAGCCAGTGCTCGCGGGCGGCCTGTGTGGTGGGCGTGGTGCAGGCCTGGCAGGGCAGGCCGTGTTCCAGATGGTCGATGCCGTAGCCCGGCGCCTGGCAGGCCGGACAGTGCTGGCTCAGCCGGTCGGCCAGACGCTGTGCGGCCCGGCGGATCACCGCCTGGCGGCGTGGGTTGAGGTGGGCGCGCATGTCCGTCTCGACCCACACGCCGGACTCGGTGGCCAGCACTTCGCGCAGCAGCCCCTCGAACGTCTCGGCGTGCTGCAGGCCCTTGCGAAACCAGGGTTCGCCGGGGCGGCCGAGAATCAACCCGTGCTCGGGGAATCCCGCGGCGCGGGCGAAAGCCCGGCCCTCCTCCAGGCTGCCCACCTCGCGGTGGGCATAGTTGGTGTCGCTGGCGCCCTGGCTGGCATACACCGCATAACCACGCTCCTGATCCCACCAGCAGAGCAGTTCGCTGTTCCAGGCCAGCATGCCCAGGTAGGGGTCGCGGCCGAAGCTGCCTTCGCTGCCCAGGCCATAGCGGCTGCCGGCGTGGTTGGCGGCCAGCCGTGCCTTGGCCAGGGCGGTTTCGTGGGCGCTGCTGCGGCGTTCCACTTCACGGCTGAAGGTACCGAAGCGATCGGTATCCAGGCTGTCGAGGGTTTCCACGCTGAAACCGCAGCCGGCCAGCGCCGCCTCCACCAGCGGCGCCTTGTGATGGCAGGTGAGAAACGTCAGACGTTTCATGGGGCCTCCTCAGCCGTGCACGGCGGCGTAACCGGGTTCGCCATCGAAGGTGTAGAGGTTCTCGGTCTTGATCGGCTCGAAGCCGGCCAGGTTCAGCCGGGTCTGCAGGGCCAGCAGGTCGGCAAAGTCCACCGCCTGCCCGGCCGGCGCCAGGAAGCGGCAGCGCCAGTGATCGACACAGGTGGTTTCGGCAAAGCCGTTTGGCCACACCTTGACCCCGCGGTTGGTGATCACCGACAGCGGCAGCCCGGCGCTGGCCAGTTGCTGCAGACGGGCGCCGAGTTCGCTGGCCGGGCGCTGCCGCTGGTGCAGGAACACATCCACGCCGACCAGCACCTTGTGCGCCGCCGGGCGCGGCTGCGGCGGGCGCTGGGGCAGGCGGCTGTCGGCCGGGTAGTCCACCGCGCGCAGCTGCTCGGGGCGCTGGCCGAGGCGGGCGATCACGGCATCGGCGAACTCGCGGGTACCGAGCTTCTGGCGGCTGTGCGCCGGGTCGAAGATGTCATAGGTGTGCAGGCCCTCTTCCAGGGTGCGCAGCCAGGCGTTCTGCACCCGGCTGGCCACTTCGCCCTGGCCGATGTGCAGCAGCATCTGCACGGCGCCCTGCAACAGGCCGGAGGGGTTGGCCAGGTTCTGCCCGGCACGCCGTGGTGCCGAGCCGTGGATGGCCTCGAACATGGCGCACTGCTCGCCGATATTGGCCGAGCCGGCCATGCCGACGCTGCCGGCGATCTGTGCGGCCACGTCGGAGAGGATGTCGCCGTAGAGGTTGGGCATCACCACCACGTCGAACTGCTCCGGGGTGTCGGCCAGCTTGGCCGCGCCGATGTCGACGATCCAGGTTTCCTGTTCCAGGTCCGGGTACTCGCGGCCGATTTCCTCGAACACCTGATGGAACAGGCCGTCGGTGAATTTCATGATGTTGTCTTTGACGAAGCAGCTGACCTTGCGCCGGCCCTGCTGGCGGGCGTAGTCGAAGGCGTAGCGGACGATGCGTTCGCAGCCGGGGCGGCTGATCAGCTTGAGGCACTGGAACACCTCGTCGGTCTGGCGGTGCTCGATGCCGGCGTAGAGGTCTTCCTCGTTCTCGCGCACGATCACCAGGTCCATGGTCGGGTGCCTGGTCTGCACGAAGGGGGCGTAGGCCACGCAGGGGCGGACGTTGGCGTAGAGGCCGAGTGCCTTGCGGGTGGTCACGTTCAGGCTCTTGTAGCCGCCACCCTGCGGGGTGGTGATCGGCGCCTTGAGGAAGACCTTGGTGCGGCGCAGCGATTCCCAGGCTTCGGGGGCGATACCGGCCAGCTCGCCGCGCTTGTACACGGCTTCGCCGACCTCGATGATCTCAGGTGCGATGGCCGCGCCGGCGGCATCGAGGATGCGCAGGGTGGCCTGCATGATTTCCGGACCGATGCCGTCGCCGTAGGCCACGGTGATGGGAGTCTTGTGCATGATGAGCCTCGTCAGTGCGGTGGGGACGAGGCTATTCTGGGTAGTGCTATTGATTGTTGATAATCGAATTTAATCGACTAGAGCATTGCTAAAAGACAATGGATAGATCCCGCTTCCATACCCGCCAGACCACCTTCCGCCAGCTGGAAATCTTCCGCGAGGTGGCCGAGCGACTGAGCGTGACCGAGGCGGCCCACGCCCTGCACCTGGCCCAGCCGTCGGTGTCCACCCAGCTCGGCAAGCTGGAGCAGGCGCTGGGGCTGAGCCTGTTCGAACAGATCGGCAAGCGCCTGCACCTGACCGATGCCGGTCGTGAGGTGCTGCAGGGTACGCGTGAGCTGTTCGAGGCGCTGGACCGTCTGGAAATGCGCCTGGGCCAGCTGCGCGGGCTGACCGCCGGCCAGTTGCGCCTGGGCGTGGTGACCACGGCCAAGTATCTGGTGCCGCGCCTGCTCGGGCCGTTCTGCCGCAGCTACCCGCAGGTCGAGGTGCAGTTCAATATCGCCAACCGCTCCGAGGTGATCCGCCGTCTGCAGGACAATCTCGATGACCTCTATGTGTTCAGCCAGCCACCGCAGCATCTGGATATCGTCGCCACGCCGCTGGCGGACAATCCGCTGGTGGTGATTGCTCCCGCCGCACACCCGCTGGCCGGCAAGCGCCTGCGCTGGGAGGACCTGGCCGAGGAGCCGTTCATCAGCCGCGAGCCGGGTTCCGGCACCCGGCGGGCCATCGAGGAGCACTTTGCCCGCTTCGGCTGGAGCCTGCGGCCGCGCATGACCATCGAGAGCAACGAGGCGATCAAGGAGTCGGTGGCGGCCGGGCTGGGTATTGCCATCGTGTCGCGGCACACGCTGGTGCATACCGCGCCGGGCAATCTGGTAGAGCTGGAGGTGGAGCAGTTCCCCATCCCCAACCGCTGGTACCTGGTGCGCTGGCGGGGCAAGGCGCTGTCGCCGGTGGCGGCGGCCTTCAGCGAGTTCGTGCGTGAGGGTGATTCATTGCTGATCAGCAATTGATCCGATGGCTTAAAACCATTGGTCTTCAGCGGACTCTTTCGTCAGCCTGAGGGCGTGACAGAAGCGAGGAGTCTTGCCATGAAAACCGTCCACAAGCATGTGATTCCCGTTGGCCCGGTCGGCCTTGATCTGCAGTTGCCGCAGGGCTTTCGCCTGCTCAAGGCCGAGTATCTGCTGGTCAGCAAACAGGTGTGCTGCTGGATCGAGGTACCGACCGATCCGCGCCTGCCGGGCATTGCCCTGCAGCTGCGGCTGTTCCGCAGCGGGGATGGCATCCCGGCGGCCTACACCTACGTGGATACCGCCATCGATGCGCTGGCGCCCGAAGCCTGGCATCTGTACGCCCGTCAGCAGGAGACCGGCCGTCAGGTCGCCTGATCAGTCCAGTGGCCGGCTGGCCCGGGCCAGCCGGTCATGCACCGCGGCCCAGGCCTCGCCTGGCGGCGGCGTCTGGATCAGCAGGCGGTCTAGACCCAGGTTGTCCAGTTCATAGAGTGCGGCATACAGGCCCTGGGCATAGCGCTCGGGATCAGCGCCCAGGTCCAGCGCCGGCCCCACGCTCGGTTGCGCGGCCCCACACCAGAGCCAGGCGCAGCGCGGATCCTGCAGCGCCATTGTCGGCACCTGCTGGAAGCGCTGGGTCGGCGTGCCCGGCGCGTAATGCCGGTGATGCTGACCCGGCACGCGCAGTTCGCCGGCCTCGCCGCGCGCCAGCGGCTCGCCCAGTACTGCCTCGATCTGGCTGGCGCTGAGCATGCCCTCGCGCAGCAGGCGCGCAGGCTCGCCCGGCAGCAGGCCGACGATGGTCGATTCCAGCCCCACGGCGCAGGGCCCGCCGTCGAGGATCAGCAGGTCGCTGTCTGCAAACTGCTGCATCACATGGGCCGGACTGGTCGGGCTGATCGACATGTAGCGGTTGGCCGAGGGCGCCACCAGCCCGCTGCCGAAACGCTCCAGCAGCTGCCGGGCCAGTGGATGGGCCGGTACCCGCAGGGCCACGCTGTTCTGCCCGGCGGTGACCGCGCGGGAAACGTCGCCGCGGGCTGGCAGCACCAGGGTCAGCGGGCCGGGCCAGAAGGCATCCATCAGCCGCTGGGCCGCCGCAGGCACTTCGGCGGCCCAGTCACCGGTCTGGCTGGCATGGGCCAGGTGGACGATCAGCGGGTTGCTGCTGGGTCGTCCCTTGAGGGCGAATACCTTGGCCACGGCGGCTTCGTTGCGCGCGTCGGCGGCCAGGCCGTAGACCGTCTCGGTCGGCAGGGCGAGCAGTTCGCCGGCCTTCAGGCGGGCGCAGGCAAGGTCGAGGTCGGTAGTGAGTGTCGGCATGCTTGATCACGCTGGGTACAAAGTGTGGCTATTGTCGCCGAGCTGTTGGCGCATGCCAGAAGTAATACTTTGCAAAACCTGAAAGCTTGAGCGTTTTACTCGGACTCAATAAGGTTTGCGCTGTGACACCGGGCCCCTCTGGCGGTTAACACCGCGATGTCGGAGTCACAGTCTGTACAACTTCGACTGCAAGGAGGGGCTCCATGACTGCCCTAGAAACGTTTCTCTTCGCCGACTTCCTCGGCACGGCCACCTGGTTGTGGCTGGTCTTCCTCGGGGTAGTGATTACCCTGCTGGCCTTCGATCTGGGTGTCCTTCACCGCGACAACCATGAGATCGGCATCAAGGAAAGCCTGCTGCTTTCGGCGGGTTACATCTCCGCGGGTCTGTTGTTCGCCGTCTGGGTGTTCTACCAGAAGGGCGGTGACGCCAGCATGGATTACCTCACCGGTTTCCTGATCGAGAAGTCGCTGTCCATGGACAACGTCTTCGTCATGGCGCTGATCTTCAGTTTCCTGGCCATCCCGCGGCAGTACCAGCACAAGGTGCTGTTCTGGGGAATCATGGGTGTGATCGTGTTGCGCGCCCTGATGATCGGCCTGGGTGCCGCGCTGATCCACGAGTTCAGCTGGATTCTCTACGTGTTCGGTGCCTTCCTGGTGCTGACCGGCTTGAAGATGCTGTTCTCCAAGGTGGACGACCATCCGGATCTGGAGAACAACTGGCTGGTGAAATGGCTGCGAGGCCACCTGCGGGTGACCGATCGCCTGCATGAGCAGCGCTTCTTCGTGCGTCAGCCGGATGCCTCGGGCAAGAACGTGCTGTGGATAACCCCGCTGTTCCTGGCGCTGATCCTGATCGAGTGCGCTGACCTGGTCTTCGCGGTCGACAGCGTGCCGGCGATCTTCGCCATCACCCAGGACCCGTTCATCGTCTACACCTCGAACATCTTCGCGATCCTGGGCCTGCGCGCGCTGTATTTCGCCCTGGCCGCGCTGATCCACCGCTTCGCCTACCTGAAGTACGCGTTGGCGCTGATTCTGGTGTTCGTCGGCTCGAAGATCTTCCTGGTCGGCATCATCGGCAAGATCCCGGCGGTGGTGTCGCTGAGCGTGACCATAGGTCTGCTGGTTGGTGGCGTACTGCTGTCGCTGTACAAGACCCGGGGTGAGGCCGTGAGCCACGATAAATCCGCCGCGTAACGCGGTGCGAAGGTAAAACAAGGGCCGCGATTGCGGCCCTTGTTCGTTATGGCGTGAAACGCCGCGAGGTCACGTCTGAGCCTGACTCAGTCGTCGCTGCGCCCGGTGTAGCGGCCACTGTCGTCGTAGTGGCGGCCGTCGTCATCTTCCCGGCCGAGGTAGCGCCCGCTGCTGTCATAGCGCCGGCCATCGTCGTCCATGCGGCCCGTGTAACGGCCGCTGGCATCGTACTGGCGACCGTTCTGGTCTTCCCGGCCGAGGTAGCGCCCGCTGTCGTCATAGCGACGGCCGTCGCCATCCTCGCGCCCGACATAACGCCCGCTGCTGTCATAGGAGCGTCCGTCATCATCGGTGCGGCCCAGGTAACGGCCGCTGTCATCGTAATGGCGTTGTTCGGCGTGGGCGGCGAAGGCGAGCAGCAGGCAGCACAACAGGGACAGGCGCATGAAGGGGTTCTCGCGGCAGGGATGATCGGTTCGACCGCGTGGCCTCAATCGCGTTCCAGCAGCCAGCGCCGGGCGCCGGGGCGGTAGTTGGGCTTCTCGTCGGGCGCGGCGAAGTTGATCGCCTCGAACAGGCTGAGCTGATCACCATCCAGGCTGAACAGCCATTCGCGGCCCTGGTCGCCCAGTTGCAGCCAGAGGCTGTCGTGTTCACCGGCCATATCGGCGCAGTCGCCCGCCAGACACAGGGCATAGCGCTCGCTGCCGGGTAGGCCCTCGATCTTGCCGTCGGGGTGGAAGTGCACCAGGCCACCCTGCCCTGGCCCTTCGATGATCTGCCACTGGCCACCGAGGAGCGCGGCATACAGGCTCTGTTCGAAGCTGCTGCCCAGGGGGGCGGCAGGCTCGACCTTGATGGTCGGGCGGGCAAACATCTGCTTGGGGAAAAACTCGCTGGCGCCCTGCTCCAGCTGCTCACCGCGCTGGTACAGGTACTGGTGCTGTTCTTCGCTCAGGTCGAAACGCCAGATACCGTCCTGGGCCTGGCGCAGCGCGCCTTCACCGATCTCGAAGCCGTTGCCGAAGCGCGCGCGGTTGAGCGGGCTGTCCAGCTGCCATTCCAGATTGGGGCCGTAGGCGAGGATGGCTTCGCGCAGCTTGCCGGTTTGCTTTGCCGCGCTGATGGCGTCCTGGTTGATCCAGATGCCGTCGGGCGAGCGGGACTGGCTGCAGCCGCTGAGCAGCAGGCCGAGGGCGAGCAGACTGAGGGCTATGCGCATGATCGGCACCTCGTAAACGCAGCGGGCGCCTTGAGGCGCCCGCGCAAACATCAGGACAGGACCAGGATGCCGTCCATCTCGACCATGGCGCCACGCGGCAGCGCGGCGACGCCGATGGCGGCGCGGGCCGGGTACGGCTGCTGGAAGTAGCGGCCCATGACTTCGTTGACCTTGGCGAAGTGGCTGAGGTCGGTGAGGAAGATGTTCAGCTTGACCACGTCCTGGAAGCTGCCGCCGGCGGCTTCGATCACGGCCTTGAGGTTTTCGAAGACCTGCACGGTCTGCTCCTCGAAGCCTTCCACCAGTTCCATGGTCTTGGGGTCCAGCGGGATCTGCCCGGACAGGTAGACGGTGTTGCCCGCCTTGATTGCCTGGGAGTAGGTGCCGATGGCGGCCGGGGCGTTCGGCGAGGTGATGACGGTCTTGCTCATGCAATGCTCCTTCTGTGGCTGCGTGAACGCAGCGGAAATCAAATCAGTGTAGGGCCGGCCCGCGGTTTGGCGAGCGGGTGTCAGGCGCGCACGCGGGTGATGCGAATCACGCCCTTGAGTGTGCGCAGCTTCTTGATGACGCGCGCCAGGTGCGCGCGGTCATGCACGCTGACCAGCAATTGCACGACGCTGATGCGGCCGTCGCGCTCATCCATGCCGATCTTCTCGATGTTGCCATCGGCGGCCGCCACGCTGCTGGCCAGGGTGGCGATCAGGCCGCGCTGGTGTTCCAGCTCGACGCGCAGTTCGACGTTGAACTCGCCGGTGACATCCTTGGCCCAGGACAGGGCGATGCACTTTTCCGGGTTGTGGCGGATGTCGCTGATGTTCTTGCAGCTTTCCAGGTGCACCACCATGCCTTTGCCGGCCGACAGGTGGCCGACGATGGGGTCGCCGGGGATCGGCGTGCAGCACTTGGCGTAGTTCAGCACCAGCCCTTCGGTGCCGCGGATGGCCAGCGGGCCGTCGCTCTGCTCGCGGCTTTCGGCGCCCTCGCTGTGCAGGCGGCGGGCCACGACGAAGGCCATGCGGTTGCCCAGGCCGATCTCTTCGAGCAGGTCTTCGCGCACCTCCAGCTGGTACTCGGTGAGGATCTGCTGGATGCGCTCGTCGGAAATCTTGTCCAGGTGGCTGTCGAAGCCGCCCAGCACCTTGTTCAGCATGCGTTCGCCGAGGCTGATCGATTCCGAACGGCGCTGCAGCTTGAGGGCATGACGGATGTGCGTGCGCGCCTTGCCGGTGACCACGAAATTGAGCCAGGCCGGATTGGGCCGGGCGCCCGGCGCGCTGACGATTTCCACGGTGGAGCCGCTCTGCAGCGGTTCGGACAGCGGCGCCAGGCGGCGGTTGATGCGGCAGGCGATGCAGCTGTTGCCGACGTCGGTGTGCACCGCGTAGGCGAAGTCGACCGCAGTGGAGCCTTTGGGCAGCTCCATGATGCGGCCCTTGGGCGTGAACACGTAGACCTCGTCCGGGAACAGGTCGATCTTCACGCTTTCGATGAATTCCAGCGAATTGCCGGCGCGCTGCTGCAGTTCGAGGATGCCCTTGACCCATTGCCGCGCGCGGGCGTGGCTGCCCTTGGGCTGATCGTCTTCGGCCGACTTGTACAGCCAGTGCGCGGCGATGCCGTGGTTGGCCAGCTCTTCCATCTCGCGGGTGCGGATCTGGATCTCGATGGGCACCCCGTGCATGCCGAACAGCGTGGTGTGCAGCGACTGGTAGCCGTTGGCCTTGGGGATCGCGATGTAGTCCTTGAAGCGCCCGGGCAGCGGCTTGTACAGGTTGTGCACGGCGCCGAGCACGCGGTAGCAGGTGTCGACCTTGTCGACCACGATGCGGAAGGCGTAGACGTCCATGATCTCGTTGAACGCCCGGCGCTTGCCGCGCATCTTCTGGTAGATGCTGTACAGGTGCTTCTCGCGGCCGCTGATTTCGCCGTGCATGCCTTCGCGTTCGAGGCAGTTGACCAGCGATTCCTGCAACTTGTTCAGGATTTCCTTGCGGTTGCCGCGGGCCTTGCGCACCGCGCCACGGATGCGTTCGGAGCGCATCGGGTGCATGGCCTTGAAGCCCAGGTCCTCGAATTCCACGTACATGCTGTGCATGCCCAGCCGGTTGGCGATGGGGGCGTAGATTTCCAGGGTTTCCTTGGCGATGCGCCGGCGCTTCTCGCCGGCCAGCACTTCCAGGGTGCGCATGTTGTGCAGGCGGTCGGCCAGCTTGACCAGGATCACGCGGATATCGCGGGCCATGGCCATGGCCATCTTCTGGAAGTTCTCGGCCTGCGCCTCGGCTTTGGTCTGGAAGTCCATCTGGGTCAGCTTGCTGACGCCGTCGACCAGTTCGGCGACGGTTTCACCGAACTGCCCGGCGAGGGCTTCCTTGGGAATACCGGTGTCCTCGATCACGTCGTGCAGCATCGCGGCCATCAGGCTCTGATGGTCCATGTGCATGTCGGCGAGGATGCTGGCCACGGCCAGCGGGTGGGTCACGTAGGGTTCGCCACTGCGGCGGCGTTGCCCGTCGTGCGCCTGTTCGGCGTAGTAGAACGCTCGGCGGACCAGGTTGACCTGGTCCTGGCCGAGGTAGGTCGAAAGTCGTTCGGCGAGGCTGTCTATGCTCGGCATGGGAGGGCTCCCTGCTCGTCGCGTGACAGCGCCAGACTTCGACCGGTCATGGCTTACAGGTCCTCGGCGGACCCTTCCTCGAAGGCAGCGAACAGCGGCTCTTCTTCGACCAGTTCGTCCTGGGCGATGACATCGTAGTTCACCAGACCGCTGGCGATTTCGCGCAGGGCTACCACGGTCGGCTTGTCGTTTTCCCAGGCTACTTTCGGCTCCTTGCCGCCAGTGGCCAGTTGACGGGAGCGCTTGGTGGCCAGCATGACCAGCTCGAAGCGGTTATCGACGTTGTCCAGGCAATCTTCAACGGTGACGCGGGCCATGGTGTTCCTCTAACTCTTGACGGTGTGCCCGGGCGGGCAAGCGGACTGAATAGTCTAAAAAATCACCAGCCCTAAGGGAAGCATTGTTTTCAGGCGAGCAGCTCGCTGAGCAGGCCGCCATGGCGCATCTGCTGGGGTGTCTGCAGCAGCTGGTTGGCGCGGAAGATGGCTTTGAGGTCTTCCAGCGCGTGGCCGAAGTCGTCGTTGATCACCAGATAATCGAACTCGACGTAGTGGCTCATCTCGCTGACCGCATCGCGCATGCGCCGCTCGATGATCTCGCCGCTGTCCTGGCCACGGTTGGTCAGGCGGTGACGCAGCGCCTCCTGAGTCGGCGGCAGGATGAAGATCGACTTGGCCTGCGGCAGCAGGCGGCGTACCTGCTGGGCGCCCTGCCAGTCGATCTCGAGGATCAGGTCGTAGCCTTCGGCCAGCGTCTGTTCGACCCAGTGCTGCGAGGTGCCGTAGAAGTTGTCGAACACCTGGGCATGTTCGAGGAAGGCGTCCTGCTCGAGCATGGCGGTGAACTGTTCGCGACTGACGAAGTGGTAGTTGACCCCGTCGACCTCGCCCGGGCGCATGGCGCGGGTAGTGTGCGAGACGGAGACGCGCACCCGCGGCTCGGCTTCCAGCAGGGCCTTGACCAGGCTGGTCTTGCCGGCGCCGGAGGGGGCGGAAACGATGTAGAGATTACCGATGCTCATGGCTGTTCCTGCGAAGTCGGGCGGCGGGCCGCTTATTCAATGTTCTGCACTTGTTCGCGCATCTGCTCGATCAGCACCTTGAGGTTGACCGCCGCCTGGGTCGAGCGCGGGTCGAAGGCCTTGGAACCAAGGGTGTTGGCTTCGCGGTTGAGTTCCTGCATGAGGAAGTCCAGGCGCCGCCCGGCGGCACCGCCGGCCTTGAGGACGCGGCGTACTTCGCCGATATGGGTGGAGAGGCGATCCAGCTCCTCGGCCACATCGCTCTTCTGCGCCAGCAGCGCCAGCTCCTGCTCCAGGCGCTGCGGCTCCAGCTCGACCTTCATCTCGGCGCAGCGCGCTTCAATCTTCTGCCGCTGGTTGGCCAGCATCTGCGGGATCAGCTCGCGCAGCTGCAGCACTTCGTCCTGCATGGCGTCCAGGCGTTCGTTGAGCAGGCGGGCCAGCTCGGCGCCTTCGCGGGCGCGACCGTTCTTCAGTTCATTCAGCCCTTCGTTGAACAGTGCCACCGCGGCAGCATTCAACGCCTGTGGGTCGGCGGCGTCGGCCACCAGCACGCCCGGCCAGGCCAGCACTTCCAGCGGATTGAGTGGCGCCGGCTGCTGGATCAGGGCCGCCACGCTCTCGGCGGCGGCAATCAGCTGGGCGGCGCGTTCGCGGTCGACCTGCAGCGGCTTGCCGCTGCTGTCCTCGGTCAGGCGCAGGGTGCATTCCAGCTTGCCGCGCGACAGGCCCTGGCGCAGCGCCTCGCGCACCGCGCCTTCGAGGTCGCGGAAGGTTTCCGGCAGGCGCAGGTGCGGTTCGAGGTAGCGCGAATTGACCGAGCGCAGCTCCCAGCTGAGGGTGCCGTAGGGGCCGCTGCGCTCGACGCGGGCGAAGGCGGTCATGCTGTGCACCATGCAGGTGTCCTCGCAAAGAGTGGGCGAAAAGCGGGCAATTGTAGCGCAGCCCGGCGGCTGGCCCAATCTGGCTCTGTCGGCCCGGCCGGATGGCCCTATAATGCCGAGGACATAAACCTGCCGTACAGGAACACCCCATGAAGCGTCCCAGTGGCCGCGCCGCCGATCAGCTGCGCCCGATCCGTATCACCCGCAACTACACCAAGCACGCCGAAGGCTCGGTGCTGGTGGAGTTTGGCGACACCAAGGTGATCTGCACCGTCAGCGCCGAGGCCGGCGTGCCGCGCTTCCTCAAGGGCCAGGGCCAGGGCTGGCTGACCGCCGAATACGGCATGCTGCCGCGCGCCACCGGTGATCGCACCCAGCGCGAAGCCAGCCGTGGCAAGCAGGGCGGTCGTACCCTGGAAATCCAGCGCCTGATCGGCCGCTCCCTGCGCGCCGCGCTGGACATGAGCAAGCTGGGCGAGAACACCCTGTACGTCGACTGTGACGTGATTCAGGCCGACGGCGGTACCCGCACGGCCTCGATTACCGGCGCCATGGTGGCCCTGGTCGATGCGCTGAAGGTGCTGAAGAAGCGTGGCGCGCTCAAGGGTGAGCCACTCAAGCAGATGGTCGCCGCGGTGTCCGTGGGCATCTACGAAGGCGTGCCGGTGCTGGACCTGGACTATCCGGAAGACTCGGCCGCCGAGACCGATCTGAACGTGGTGATGACCAGTGCCGGTGGCTTCATCGAGGTACAGGGCACCGCCGAGGGCGCGCCGTTCCAGCCGGAAGAGCTCAATGCCATGCTGGTTCTGGCGCGTCAGGGCCTGGACGAGCTGTTCGAGCTGCAGCGCGCCGCGCTGGCCGACTGATCAGGAGAGCACCATGAGTGAGCAGAACAATATTCCCAGCCAGGAAGTCCGCCAGTGGGCAATGTTCTGCCACTTCGCCGCTTTTCTGGGCCTGGTTTTCCCCTTCGGCAACCTGCTGGGGCCGTTGATTGTCTGGCAGATCAAGAAGGAGCTGGATCCCTTCGTCGACGAGCAGGGCAAGGAAGCGTTGAACTTCCAGATCAGCGTCAGCCTGGCGGCGATTCTGTGCGTCCTGCTGATGGTGGTGGTGATCGGCTTTCCGCTGCTGGCGCTGGTGTCCATCGGCGCGCTGGTGCTGACCATCATCGCCGGCATCAAGGCCAACGAAGGTCAGGCCTATCGCTATCCGTTCAGCTGGCGCCTGCTCAAGTAGTCAGCTGAGCGCCGCCTGCAGCTCGCTGCGGCCCTGCGGCGGCAGCATCACGATCAGCACCTGGCCCGGGCTCAGCATGAGCTCGTCGCCGGGATTGAACTGAAAATCCTCGCCACTCTTCCGCGCCACGATCACGCAGCCGGGGCAGCGCGCGCAGCTCGCCGATGCTGCACAGCTGGTGCTGCTCTTCCAGGCGCAACTCTTCCAGACGAATCTTCTGTTCCGAGCGCAGCATTTCGTCGAGGAAATTGACCACATGGGGGCGGATCATCGACGAGGCGATGCGCATGCCGCCGGTGAAATCCGGTGAAATCACCACGTCGGCGCCGGCCTTCTTCATCTTCGCCGCGTTACGGATTTCATGGCAGCGGGCGACGATGCGGATGTCCGGGTTCAGCTGGCGGGCGGTGATGGTGATCATGAGGTTGCGGCTGTCGTCGCCGGTTACCGCGAACACGCCGGCGGCGTCGGCGATGTCGGCGGCCAGCAGCAGGTCGTCATCGCTGGCGTCACCGGTCAGGTAGAGCAGCTCGGGGAAGTGCTCGAGCTGCGCCAGCAACTGGTGCTCGTCCATGTCGATGGCGACGAACTGACGCCTGGTATGCACCAGTTCGTGGGCCACGTTGCGCCCCACCCGGCCGAAGCCGCAGAGGATGTAGTGGCCCTTGAGTTTCTTGATTGCCTTTTCCATACGTCGCCTGCGCAGGGTGTAGTCCAGGTCGGCTTCGAGGAAGAAGGCCGCCAGGCTGGTGAAGAGGAAGGTCAGGGTGCCGAAGCCGGCAATGGCGAACAGGCCGGCGAAGATGCGTTCGCCCAGGGTCTGCAGGGGAATTACCTCACCGTAGCCGACCGTGGTGATGGTGATCAGCGACATGTGCATCGCATCCGAGAGCGTCACGGTCTCATCGGCTTCGAGGTAGAAACCGAGAGTACCGATCACCTGCATCAGCACCAGCAGCAGGGCAGCAATCACGATGCGCTTGCGGATGCGCGGCAGCTGCGTCGCCCGCATGGGGGCGTGGACGACGCGCGCGTTACGCCGCAGCGGGCTGCGCATGACGGGCTAGATGCTCAGGGTCCAGTCGTAATCGACCAGCAGTGGTGCGTGCTGGGAGAAGCGTGGCTGGCGCACCAGGCGGGCGCTGCGTACCGAGCGGCGCATGCCCGGAGTGAGGATCTGGTAGTCGAAGCGGTAGCCGAGGTTGAGCAGCTCGGCCTGCTCGCTGTCCGGCCACCAGCTGAACTGCTCGCCTTCGCGGCTGACTTCGCGCAGCGCGTCGACATAGCCCAGGTTGCCGAACACTTCATCGAGCCATGCCCGCTCCGGGGCGAGGAAGCCCGGTGCCTGTTGGCAGTCGCGCCAGTTCTTCACGTCCAGCTTCTGCTGGGCAACGTACAGCGAGCCGCAGTAGATGTACTCGCGGCGCTTGCGGCGCTGCTTGTTCAGGTAGTGGGTGAAGTCGTCGATGAACTTGAACTTCTGGTTCAGGTCCTCGTCGCCCTTCATCCCGCTGGGCAGCAGCAGGCTGGCGATGCTGACCTTGTCAAAGTCGGCCTGCAGGTAGCGTCCGTAACGATCAGCGCTCTCGAAGCCCAGGCCGGTGATCACGGCTTTGGGTTGTTGGCGCGAATAGAGGGCTACGCCCCCCTGGCTGGGGACTTCGGCATCACAGCAGTAAAGGAAGTAGCCATCCAGCTGGAAGGCGGGGTCGTCCATCTCGAAAACGGAGGCGCGGGTATCCTGCAGGCAGATCACGTCGGCATTCTGGGCTTGCAGCCAGGCGAACAACCCGCGCTCGACTGCAGCCTGAATACCATTCACGTTCACACTGATGATCCGCATAAATGGCCCCCAAAAAAGCGTGCGTGTATGATACCCGAGCTCATTCCAATTAGCTAAATCCGTGCCTTTCAGGGCTTTTTACATGCAGGCTTATCAGCGCGATTTCATCCGTTTTGCCATCGAACGCGGCGTGCTGCGTTTCGGTGAGTTCAAGCTCAAGTCCGGGCGCACCAGTCCGTACTTCTTCAATGCCGGCCTGTTCAACAGCGGCCTGGCCCTGGCCCAGCTGGGGCGTTTTTATGCCTCGGCCATCGTCGACAGTGGCGTCGAGTTCGACGTGCTGTTCGGCCCGGCCTACAAGGGCATCCCGCTGGCGGCGACCACCGCCGTGGCTCTGGCCGAGCAGCATCAGCGCGACCTGCCCTGGTGCTTCAACCGCAAGGAGGCCAAGGATCATGGCGAGGGTGGCACCCTGGTCGGCGCGCCGCTGACCGGCCGCGTGCTGATCGTCGATGACGTGATCACCGCCGGCACCGCGATTCGTGAGGTAATGCAGATCATCCAGGCTCAGGGCGCCCAGGCGGCCGGGGTGCTGATTGCCTTGAATCGCCAGGAACGCGGCCAGGGCGAGCTGTCGGCGATCCAGGAAGTCGAACGCGACTTCGCCATGCCGGTGATCAGTATTGTGTCGCTGGAGCAGGTACTGGAATATCTGGCCGGTGATGCTGAACTGAAACAACACCTGCCGGCGGTGGAGGCCTACCGCGCGCAGTACGGTATCTGACCCAAGGATAGGTTTTACATGACCCGACTCTCCGCTCTGCCGTTGTTGCTGTTGCTCGGCACCGTGCCTTCCCTGGCCGGCGCCGCCGAGCTGTATCGCTATGTCAACGACAAGGGTGTGACCGTGCTCGATCGACTCGGCGTGCCGCCGCAGTTCATCGGCAACGGCTATGAGGTGCTCAATGAGCAGGGACGGGTGGTCAAGGTGGTGCCGCCGGCGCCCAGTGAGGCCGAGCGGCAGCGACTGGCCGAAGAGAAGGCCATGGCCAGCTCGGATGCCCAGTTGCAGCGTCTGTACAGTACGGTGGATGACGTGGAGCGCGCCCGCGTGCGCAAGCTTGAGGAAATCGACGGGCAGACCAGCGTGGCCAAGGCCAACCAGCAGTCGTTGCGTACCCAGCAGGCGGCCTTCCAGGCTCAGGCTGCGGACATCGAACGGGCGGGGCGCCAGGTGCCGGAGCACCTCTTGGTACAGATCGACAACCTGCGCGCCGAGCAGGCCAACCTGGACAAGGAAATCCGGCGCTATGCCGACATGCGCAAGCAGGTCGATGCGTCTTTCCAGGCTGACAAGCAGCGTTTGAAGTACCTGCTTGAACGCCAGCCGTAATGATTTGGGCCCGACTGACCCAGTCCACAAAAAAGCCCGCGGTTGCGGGCTTTTTTGTTCAGGCTGTGATCAGCGGGGCTTGCTGTTGCTGATCAGGGTGCCGACACCGCTGTCGGTGAAGATTTCCAGCAGCACGGCATTCGGCACGCGGCCGTCGATGATGTGCGAGCTGGTCACGCCGGCCTGTACCGCTTCCAGGGCGCAGCGGATCTTTGGCAGCATGCCGCCGTAGATGGTGCCATCGGCAATCAGACCATCGACCTGTTCGGTGGTCAGGCCGGTGAGCACATTACCCTGCTTGTCCATCAGCCCGGCGATGTTGGTCAGCAGCATCAACTTCTCGGCCTTCAGGGCCTCGGCCACCTTGCCGGCCACCAGGTCGGCGTTGATGTTGTAGGACTCACCGCCTTCACCGACGCCGATCGGCGCGATCACCGGAATGAAGTCGCCCTGCACCAGCATGTTGAGCAGGTCGGTGTTTACGGCCGTTACTTCGCCGACATGACCGATATCGATGATCTCCGGCTGGGTCATCTCCGGGGTCTGACGGGTCACGGTGAGCTTCTTGGCGCGGATCAGGCCGGCGTCCTTGCCGGTCAGGCCGATGGCGCTGCCGCCATGCTGGTTGATCAGGTTGACGATGCTCTTGTTGACCTGGCCGCCGAGGACCATCTCCACCACATCCATGGTGGCGGTGTCGGTGACGCGCATGCCGTCGATGAAGTGACTCTCGATGGACAGGCGCTTGAGCAGATCGCCGATCTGCGGGCCGCCGCCGTGCACCACCACCGGGTTGATGCCTACTGCCTTCATCAGGACGATGTCGCGGGCGAAGCCTTCCTTGAGTTCGTCGCTTTCCATGGCGTTGCCGCCGTATTTGATTACCAGGGTCTTGCCGACGAAGCGGCGGATGTAGGGCAGTGCTTCGGACAGTACCTGGGCGACTTGGACGGCAGCATCACGGCTGAGGGTCATGCGGAACTCCAGTAACGGGGGCGCTCCCGGTGGAGCGCCATCTCTCAAAAGGGCAGTTTCAGGTCAGGGGCGATGGCATTCAGCTGGCCGCGGAAGACGTCCTGGATACGCGCCAGTTCGTCCTCGGTGTCGGCCTCGAAGCGCAGCACCAGCACCGGGGTGGTGTTGGAGGCGCGGATCAGGCCCCAGCCCTTGGCGTAGTCGACGCGCACGCCATCCAGGGTGGTGAGGTTGGCCTCGCCCCACTGGGCATCGCGCTGCAGGCTGTCGATCAGCTGGAACTTGCGCTCGTCGGTGACCGTGATGTTGATCTCCGGGGTCGACAGGCTGGTCGGGAAGGCGGCGAATACGTGCTCGGCGTCGCGCTCTTCCAGGCTGAGGATCTCCAGCAGACGCACGGCGCTGTAGATGCCGTCGTCGAAGCCGTACCAGCGCTCCTTGAAGAAGATGTGGCCGCTCATCTC
>CALMID010000222.1 GCA_937863915.1 uncultured Pseudomonas sp. | reverse complement strand
AAGGTGTTCAACCGCCTCACCGACAAGCCGATGGGCTCTATCGGCAACATCTCCTTGGACGGCCTGATGCTGATCAGCAGTTGCCGATGCTCGTGGGTGCGCGCTTCGAGATGCGCCTGAAGATTCCCGGCACCGACGGTGTGCATGTCATCGACTTTGCGGCCACCTGCCAATGGTCGCGCGAGGATGTCACGCCGGGCAGCTACGACTCGGGCTTTGCCCTGGTTGCGCCGCCAGCGGAGTTCGTCGAGCTGGTTGATGCGCTGCGCTTCTATTTCAGCTTCCATCATCTGGCCGCTTCGGCCTGAGCCGGAGTCTGGCGACACAACAAAAAGGCCCCTTGTGGGGCCTTTTGCATGACGGGTCTTTTCAGACTTTGAACTGATTGATCAGCCGGCGTTGCTGCTCGGCCAGTTTGGTCAGTTCGGAGCTGGCGGCGCTGGCTTCATCGGCGCCACTGGCCACTTCCTGGGCGACCATGCCGATATTGGTGACGTTGCGGTTGATATCCTCGGCCACCGCACTCTGTTCCTCGGCGGCGGTGGCGATGTGCGTGTTCATCTCGCTGATCACCGATACCGCCTGGGTGATGGTCTCCAGCGCCTCGGCCGCCTGGCGTGCGTGCTGCACGCTGTCGTCGGTCTTCTCCTGACTTTCCTGCATCACCTTCACCACTTCGCGCGTGCCGTGCTGCAGCTGCTGGATCATGGTCTGGATTTCTTCGGTGGCCTGCTGGGTCTTCTGCGCCAGGTTGCGCACCTCATCGGCCACCACGGCAAAGCCGCGGCCCTGCTCACCGGCGCGGGCGGCCTCAATGGCGGCGTTGAGCGCCAGCAGGTTGGTCTGTTCGGCGATGCCGCGAATGGCCACCAGGATGGCGTTGATGTTTTCGCTGTCCTTGGCCAGGTTCTGCACCACGCCCACCGCACGGCCGATCTCGCTGGCCAGGCCGGCAATGGAGGCCGCTGTGCTGTGCACCACCTGCTTGCCATGGTTGGCGGCGGCATCGGCGTTGTTGGCGGCATCGGCGGCGTGAGTGGCGCTGCGCGAGACTTCCTGGGCCGTGGCCGACATCTCTTGCACGGCGGTGGCCACCTGTTCGATTTCCGAGAGCTGACGCTGTACGCCCTGGTTGGTGCGGATGGCGATGTCGGCGGTGTTTTCCGAGGAGTCACTGACCTTCTGCACCGAGGCGACCACCTGGCTGATCATGGTTTGCAGCTTGCCGAGGAAGGTATTGAAACCGCCGGCAATCGAGCCCAGCTCGTCGGCGCGGGATACCTCCAGGCGGTGGGTGAGATCGCCTTCGCCCTTGGCGATGTCGTCCAGCATGTGGACCATTTCCTTGAGCGGCTTGGCGATGCCGTAGCCCACCAGCCAGATGACCAGCAGGCCGATGGCAGCAATGATCAGGCCTACGACCGTCATCCCAATCGCACTGGTGCGCGCCTGCTCCTTCATGTCGGCTTGCAGGGCGTCCAGGTCGGCCATGACTGCCGACAGCGGCAAGTGCACCAGTAGGGTCCAGCGCGTTTCGGTTCCCGCGACGTTGAAGGGCAGCAGCAGTTCGACGTGCCCACTCTGCTCATTGATTTCGACTTGCGGGGTGTTGCCGCTGATCTTGCGCAGGTTCTCCATGTCACTGCTGTCGAGAATGTCTTCGGCAGGCTGCCCCATCATGCTGGCATCCTTGGTGTGTGCGATCACGCGCAGTTTGCCGGAGATCAGACTCATGCTGCCGACCCCGTCATACAGGGACTTGTTCGCGGTGCTCAGCAGTTCCTGAATGAAGTCCAGGGCGAGGTCGTTGCCGACGGCGCCGCGGAATTGCCCATCCACGATAATGGGGGCGTTGAACGAGGCCATCAGAACCGATTTGCCGGCCAATTCATAAGGTGCCGGATCAACCACGCAAGGAGCCTTGGTTTGCTTGGGGCAGAGGTAGAACTCGCCTTCGCGTACGCCGGTGGGCAGGATCTTCTCGCTTTCCATTACGCTGGCCATCAGCGGTTCGAGTTTCAGATTGCTGCCGTCGCGATACCACCAGGGCATGAAGCGGCCGGTATCGTCATAGCCCAAGTCTTTTTGGCCTTTGTAGAGGTCATCGTCCTGATCGAAGGCGTTCGCCTCCCAGCCGATATAGAAGTCGATCAGCTTGGGATTGGTGCGCAGGTACTCGCCGGTGAGTGCGGACAGTTCCTCACGGCTCATGCTCAAGCCATTGCTGCCAAGCTTGGCATTAACAGTCGCCAAGGCCTTGGACATGTTCATCGGATACTCGAATTCACGTTGCAGTTTGCCAACCTGGCCTTCTGCCAGGCTCAGCAGTCGCTGCGTGATCACGCTCTGCAGTAGTTCGCGACTTCTCTGCTCTACCAGTTCCTGGGTGCGGGCGGTGGAAAACACGGCGTAAAGCACCAGTGCGATAACCACTGCAAGAATGCTGGCGCCGGCAAGGACGGCAACGGAAAACTGGATCGATCGGAACTTCATGATGACTCCGCAAGTCGCAGATAGGCCTGTTTCCGTGATATCGGCCAGGGTGGCAAATTTCCTTAATTTCTTTACTTAGCAAAGATGCAGAACGTGCCACACGCAAGCCGAGCTTGCTGGTGTTTGCACGGTTGCCTAGGATGGCCGCCCTCATGTGGCCAAGGAGTGATGCAATGAGTGGTGTGTGGCGTGTGGTACTGGTGACGTCGCTGGCCGGCCTGAGCGCCTGCCAGGCGGTGAATACCACCCAGGGCGGCGCGGTGGGGGTCGACCGTAAGCAGTACATGTTCAGCATGGTGTCCACCGAACAGGTCAACCAGCAGTACGCCCAGGCGTACCAGCAGACGGTGCAGAAGGCCGCCAGCGAGGGTGTGCTGGAGCGCGGCACGGCCGATAGTCGGCGTCTGAATGCGATTGCCCAGCGCCTGATTGCCCAGGCGCCGGTGTTCCGTGCCGATGCCGCGCAGTGGCAGTGGGAAGTCAATCTGGTCGACAGCCCGGAGTTGAATGCCAACTGTGGTCCAGGCGGCAAGATCATTTTCTACAGCGGTCTGATCGACAAGCTGAAGTTGAGCGATGATGAAATCGCCGCGGTGATGGGCCACGAGATCGCCCATGCGCTGCGCGAGCATGGTCGCGAGGCGATGTCTAAGGCCTATGGCGTGCAGATGGCCACTCAGTTGGGCGGTGCCCTGGGTTTTGGCGATGCCATGCAGGTGGCCAATGTCGGGGTCGAGTACCTGATGACCCTGCCCAACAGCCGTGGCAACGAGAACGAGGCCGATCTGATCGGTCTTGAGCTGGCGGCGCGGGCCGGCTACGACCCGAATGCGGCGATCAGCCTGTGGCAGAAGATGGCCCAGGCGAACGCCGGCGCGCCGCCGGAGTTCATGAGCACGCATCCGTCATCGAGCTCGCGTATCAGTGCGCTGCAGGCGGCCATCCCCAAGGTGATGCCGCTGTATCAGCAGGCGCGTCGCTGAGGGTAACCCGGCAGTGCAGACTGCCGGGCGTTTATCAGGGCAGGGCTTTCTCGGCGAAGGGGCGGGTTTCCAGGCCCAGCTGGCTGCGGAAGCTCTCCATGTCGAACATGGTGCAGATTTCCTGGATTTCGCCGACCGAATTGAGCGTCCAGAAGGCCATGGCCGAGATGCTCAGTACCCGGTCGCTGGCCGGGTAGCCCATCGCTGCTTTTTCCAGCGTGCCGATCAGGGTGCTCCAGGTGACCACCTTGTTGCCTTCGGCCAGGCATTCCTCGATCACCACTTCCAGATCGGGCATGGCGCTGCGGATTTCCTCGACCATTGCGCAGTAGTCGCTGCCGTTCAGCGGGCGACCCATGAACGAGCTCTTGTAGAGGAAATCCTTGCTGTGCAGGCGTTCGGCCAGAGCCAGGCGGCCCTTGTTCCACGACAGGTCGATGTGCTGGCGCACGGTACGTTTCATGTCATCCAGTGACATTTGCAGCTCCTTGCTGAGGACGAATTAATACTCGATACGCAGAGCTTAGCAGCCCGGTCTGGTGGCAGTGCACCCGGACAAAGGTTTTGCCCGGGTGCGTCACATCACAGGGCGACGATACCCAGTGCCTGGCAGGCGGCGTAGATCGCCAGGCCGGCAAAGCACAGGGCGGCCAGACGGTGGATCAGCGTCATGGGCAGGCGGTCGGCGGCGAAATGCCCGGCCAGTACCACCGGCACGTTGGCGATCAGCATGCCCAGGGTGGTGCCGGCGACGACCATGGTCAGTTGCTGGTATTGCGCCGCCAGCATGACCGTGGCGATCTGCGTCTTGTCGCCCATCTCGGCGAGGAAGAAGGCGATCAGGGTGGTGACGAACGGTCCGTAGCGCTTGAGCTTGGATTCCTCGTCATCGTCGAGCTTGTCCGGGATCAGGGTCCAGACCGCCACGGCGGCAAAGCTGGCGGCGAGAATCCAGCTGAGGGTGGTCTGGCTGAACAGACCGGCGACCCAGTGACCGACGGCGCCGGCGGCGAAGTGGTTGGCCAGGGTGGCGATGACGATGCCCCAGATGATCGGCCAGGGGCGGCGGAAGCGGGCGGCCAGAACCAGCGCGAGCAATTGCGTCTTGTCGCCGATTTCGGCGAGCGCAACGATACCGGTGGAGACGGCGAAGGATTCGAGCATCAGGGATTCCTCAGGGGCGGGTTCGACGATTGGCTATGACACGTACTACCTTCCCGCCCCGGGTGAGGTGTGCGTGTCATAGGTCTTGTCAAACCACAGGCCTGGATCAGGCCGGAGGTCGCAGGCGCCATGCTCTGTGGAGCAAGTATGTTGACGCGTGCCGGGTGAGCGGGCGCTCACGGGAGACTACTCCCCTAGGACGCGCGCATTGTGCCTTTGAGCCTTACTCCTGGCAAGTCGCTCAGCGCCGGCGCGCGCGGTAGATGCGAAAGCCCTCGGCCTCGGCCAGGATCTGGCAGGCGCCCAGGTGTTCTTCGATCAGCGGCGGGTAGCGCAGGAAACTGTTGGCAACGATGCGCAGCTCACCGCCCGGCAGCAGGTGGCGGGCCGCCTCGCGCAACAGGGTTTCGCTGGCGGCATAGCTGGTGTGCACGCCGCTGTGGAACGGCGGATTGCTGATGATGGCGCTGAGTTCGCCGGGGGCGCCGTGAATGCCATCACTGGCCAATACCTCCGCCTCCAGGCCATTGGCGGCCAGGGTCAGGCGGCTGGCCGCCAGAGCGAAGGCGTCGACATCCAGCAGGGTCAGCCGGCTCTGTGGATAGCGCCGCTTGAGCACGCTGCCGAGGACGCCGGCACCGCAGCCGAAATCCAGCAGATGGCCCGTGGGCAGATTGTCGAGGTGCTCCAGCAGCAGGGCAGTGCCGCGGTCCAGACGACCATGGCTGAACACGCCGGGCAGGGTGATCACTTCCAGCGGGCCATCGCTCAGCGGCAGGCTGATGCGCTCAGCCAGGTTCTCCAGCTGAGGTACGGCGGGGGCGTTGTCGATCTGCACCTGCCACAGCTGGCAGTGACGGGCGCTGTCGAGCTTGCGTGGCTTGCCGAAACGCTGCAGCTGCTTGGCGGCCCGCTCGATGCCGGCGCGTTTCTCACCAACCAGATAGAGCAGGGCGCCGGGCAGGCGCGCGGCCAGGCTGTCGAGCAGGTAATCCGTGAGTTCGCGGGACTTCGGCAGGAACAGCACGGCGCTGGCAAAGGGCCAGGCCGGCGCTGTGGTGCCGAATTCGCTGCGCCCGGCAAAGCGCTGCTCAAGCCCGGCCTGCTCACCGGCATGCCAGCTCCAGCCGTGGGCGTCGGGCAACTGGCCGAGCAGATCGTCGGCCGGCAAGCCGGCCAGCAAAACCGGGCCCTGAAACAGTTCGGCCTGACGCAGCAACACTTCGCTTCGCGGATCCATGGGCGCTCCTGAAAAAGGCGACAAGGCTAACCGGATCAGCCCGGCGTGACCACCCGCCGCGGCTGCCCGGCGAAGAAGGCGGTGGCGTTTTCGGCCAGTTGCCCGACGATGCGCTGCCGGGCTTCGCGGCTGCCCCAGGCCGAGTGCGGGGTGATCAGCAGATTCGGAATGTCACCGGCCAGCAGCGGGTTGTCGGCCGTGGGTGGCTCGACGCTCAGCACATCCAGCGCGGCGGCGCCCAACCGACCTTCGCGCAGGGCATCGGCCACGGCCTGTTCGTCGAGCAGGCCACCGCGGGCGGTGTTGATCAGCCAGGCATGGCGCGGCAGCAGGTCGAGGTGCTGGCGGTTGATCAGTTGTGCGGTGACCGGTGTCAGCGGGCAATGCAGGGACAGCACGTCGAGTTGTGGCAGCAGCTCGCTCAGTGGCAGGCGATCAGGCTGTGCTGGCCGTCCGGGGAGTTGGCCCAGCAGCACGCGCATGCCGAAGGCCTCGGCCAGTCTCGCCACGGCGCTGCCGAGTTCTCCGGCGCCCAGAATACCGAGAGTCTTGCCGCTGAGTTCGCTGATGGGGAAGTCCAGCAGGCAGAACTGGCTGGCCTGCTGCCAGCGCCCGGACTGTACGGCGTGGTGATAGTCGGGCAGCCGGGTGGCCAGGGCCAGCATGAGCATCAGCGTGTGCTGGGCGACCGAGGGCGTGCCGTAGCCCTGGCTGTTGCACACGGTGATGCCGAGGCGCTGCGCGGCCGGCAGGTCGACATTGTTGGTGCCGGTGGCGGCCACCAGAATCAGTTTCAGATCCGGCAGGGCCGCCAGGGTTTCGGCAGTCAGCGGCACCTTGTTGCTGATGGCCACCTGTGCGCCCTGCAGGCGTTCGACTACCTGCCCGGCATGGCTGGCGTCGTGCTGGGTCAGGCCGGTGAAGGCCTGTTGCAGTGGGCTCAGATCGAGATCCCCCAGATCGAGAGAAGCGCAGTCGAGAAAGACGGCATGACGACTGTTCATGGGTAGCTGTACCTGTTGCGGGAGGCGCTTATTGCGTAAGGTGGCCAGCCTAGCAAAGCGAGCGGAGGCGGTGCCGATGTACTGGGCGGAATTTCTCACGGTGGCCCTGATTCACCTGCTGGCGGTGGCCAGTCCTGGGCCGGATTTTGCCGTGGTGCTCAAGGAGAGTGTCGCCCACGGCCGGCGCGCCGGGCTGTTTACCGCCTGGGGCGTGGGCACGGGGATTCTCCTGCACGTGGCCTACTCGCTGCTGGGTATCGGTCTTCTGGTGTCGCAGTCGGTACTGCTGTTCAACCTGCTCAAGTACCTGGCGGCGGCCTATCTGGTGTACATCGGCATCCGCGCCTTGCGGGCGCAGCCGGCGCCTGAGCTGGCGTTGCCGCAGGCCGATGGGGTGCTGCGTACCGCGCGGGCCTCCTTCGTCGCCGGTTTCGTCACCAATGGTCTGAACCCCAAGGCCACGCTGTTCTTCCTCTCGCTGTTTACCGTGGTGATCAACCCGCACACGCCGCTGACGGTACAGGCGTGCTATGGCCTGTATCTGGCCGTGGCCACGGCGCTGTGGTTCACCCTGGTGGCCCTGCTGTTCAGCCATGACCGCGTTCGTCGTGGCTTTGCCCGGCTGGGGCATTGGTTCGATCGGCTGATGGGGGGCGTGCTGGTGCTGCTCGGGATCAAGATCGCCTTCAGCGAGCTGCGCTGAAGGCGCGTGCGTTCGTCGGAATAGCCATACAGCCTGTGCGCGAATCGGTAGACTGCGCCGCCATTGAGAGGTCGCCGGTTGAGGCCGGTGATGCAGTCGTGACGGTAGGGTGCTTGATGCCCCGGTGGAGGTTGTGATGTCGCTGCAGGCGTTGTATCTGAGCTGTCTGGCCCATCCGGCGCAGGCGCTCAACAGTCTGGCGCTGTTTTTTGCCATCGCCGGCAGCTGGCTGTTGCTGGCCACCCGCATGCGTCAGCAGCGCGCTATGACCCGCCTCAGTGCGGCTGTTGCTCTCGAAGACATCGAGGCTGACGGCGAGCTGGACGAGGCGACGACTCAGCTCAACCGGTTCTTCAGCCGGTTCGGTCTGGCGGTGCTGACGGGCGCCCTGTGCCTGTCCTGGTACAGCACCCAGCTCTGAGCATCAGCGCAGCAAGCAAAAACGGCGAACCCAGGTTCGCCGTTTTGCATTTCAGGCCACTCTGTTTCAGGCGGCCGGTTGGCCATCAGGCCTGAAGCAGCCGGTAGTGATTGGCGACCGGTCTGGCGTACTGGCCGATCAGGTAGGGCTGGTCCTCGGCCGGACAGGCCTGCAGGCGCTGCTGCCACTGCTGCTGAGCGGTGGCCAGCTCGGTGGTGCTGAACAAATCCTCGGCACGGGGCACTGTCAGTGAGTTGTCGCGCTCCGCCCACTGGGCATAGGCCAGGTAGTGCACCGGGAATAGCCGGTAGTTGGCGAGAATCTGCGCATCCACCGCCAGCGCCAGCTGCTTGGCATCGGCACTGGGCTGGGTGATTTCACTGCCGAAGCTGACGTGCACGCGGCCTTTGTGGCCGGTGATGCCCTGGGCGATGCTCAGGTCGTCCTCGCCTTCGGCCTTCTGGTAGTCGCCTGTCTCGGCGCGAATGCGCAGTTCGCGGGCCTTGGCCAGATCGCAGGGATCGTATTCGTAGCTGATCGATACCGGAATCAGGTGCAGCTCGGCCAGGGCCTGCTCGAATGGCTGCTCCTTGTTGGCCATATGGAACATCTTGAGGATGGCCGAGTCGGTGCGGTCGTCGCCGTCCTTGGCCCGGCCTTCGGCCTGGGCAATCCACACGGACTGCTGATCGGTGCGGATCGAGTGGTTGATGTAGGCCGAGAGCAGTTGATACGCGGCGAGCTTTTCGCGCCGTCCGCTGACCGAGCGTTGCACGATGAAGCTCTTGTTCAGGCGCATCAGGTCGCCGACGAAGGGCTTCTGCAGCAGGTTGTCGCCGATGGCGATGCGCGGCGTCGGCTGACCGGCATGGTACAGCGCATAGTTGACGAAGGCCGGGTCCATCACGATATCGCGGTGGTTGGCGATGTACAGGTAGGGGCGGCCGCTTTGCAGCTGTTCCAGGCCGGAGTAGCTGATGCCGTCGCTGGCGCGCTCGATGACGCGGTCGACATAGGGCTCCAGTTTGCCCTGCAGGGCATCGACGCTGTTGATGCCGGCGACTTCACGGCGTAGCCGATGGGCTATAACAGGTTTGAGCAGCCAGCCCAGCGGACCGGCCAGGCGCGGAAAGCGAAAGCGCAGCAGGGTCTGCAGAAAGGCCGGGTCGGCCAGCAGACGGTCCAGTACGGCGGCTACTTCGTCATCGCGGTAGGGGCGGATGGATTCGAAATCGACCATCGGGTTCTCATGTTATGCCGGAGGAAGGGCGCCTCTGTGGGGCAGCCGGGTGCATCAGTTGACCGCCGATTATAGGCGCAAGTCACACCGTCAACAGTTGCCGTGTTGTCGCGGCGGCGAGGGAGTCTCGGAGCACATGATGCTGGAAAGTGAGTGTTATCAGTGTCCGTATTGTGGCGAGCAGGTCGAGGCGCTGCTGGATCTGTCCGCCGGTGAGCAGTGCTATTACGAGGACTGCCCGGTGTGCTGCCGGCCGATTCTGTTCCAGCTGTGGACCGACGGCCAGAGCTGGCAGCTGCAGGTTCGCCGGGAGGATGACTGATGCAGCGCATCTATGAGCCGCAGGATCTGCTGGAGGCCGAGCTGCTCTGCGCCATGCTGGGCAGCGAGGGTGTCGAGGTGCATCTGGTCGGGCGCGATCTGCTCGGTGCGGTCGGCGAGCTGCCGGTGGGCGGTCTGCTCGGGCTGCTGGTGGACGATTCCGAGGCCGAGCGGGCCCGGCAACTGATTGTCAGCTACAACAGCGCCTCGCCCCTGCCCGGCGAGGTGCCGCTGCAGGGGCCGGATGTGCTGATCTGCTGAGGCTGTTGGACGCGATAAGCCGCCAGGCGCGATTTAGAGCACGCCGGCTTTTTTCCACGCCAGATACTGGCTCACCAGCTGCGGCCCCAGCTCGCCGGGGCGGGCGTCGAGCACCGGCAGGTTGTGCGCCTGCAGGCGTTCGTGCAGCGCATCGCGGGCCTGCAGGTAATCGAGGGTGCCGCAGTAGCCGATGGCATCCTGATAATTCTGTACCGGTTGCTGGCGCAGCCGGTCGAGCACTTCCTCGCGCAGGCTGGTGATCAGCAGGCGGTGCTGGCGGGCGATGCGCTTGCAGGCCCCGAGCAGCTCGCTGTCATCCTCGTCGCGCAGGTTGGTCACCAGCACCACCAGGGCGCGGCGACGCTGGCGTGCCAGCAACTGGTCGACGGCGGCGGCATAGTCGGCCGGGCGCTGGGTACTCTGCAAGTCGTACACGCCGTTAAGCAGGTGGCCGATCTGGGCCTGCCCCTTGGCCGGGGCAATGAAGCGCTGCTGGTCGCTGGCAAAGGTCGCCAGGCCGACCGCATCGCCCTGGCGCAGGGCGACATAGGCCAGCAGCAGGCAGGCGTTGAGGGCGTGGTCGAAATGCGCCAGATCGCCATCCTGGCTGCGCATGCGCCGGCCGCAGTCGAGCAGGAAGATGATCTGCTGGTCCCGCTCGTCCTGATACTCGCGGGCGATTGGCGTGCGCTTGCGTGCGGTGGCCTTCCAGTCGATCTGGCGCAGGGTGTCGCCATCACGGAATTCGCGCAGCTGATGAAACTCCAGACCCAGGCCGCGGCGTGGCCGTTGGCGCACACCGAGCTGGCTGAGCCAGTCGTCCACCGCCATCAGCTGGCCGCCGTAGACGCGGGCAAAGTCCGGATAGACGCGGGTTTCACCGCTTGCCGGCAGGTAACGCCGGGCCTGCCACAGGCCGAGCGGGCTGGGCAGCAGCAGCTCGCAGCGCTGGAACAGGAAATGCCCCCGGCGGGTCGGACGCAGGCGGTAGCCGCACTCGGTGTGCTCGCCTGGGTGCAGGGCAATGCGCTGCGGCAGGGAGTCGAACTGCATGCCGGCCGGCACATGATCGAACAGCTCGATGGCCAGCGGGCGCTCGAAGCGGTGGTGCAGGGTCAGGCGCACCTCGCTCCAGCGCCCCAGCGGCAGGTTACCCGGCAGCTGGCGCTGCAGCTCGGGGGTGGGCAGGCGGCGCAGCCACAGGGCGTCCACGCCGGCAATCACCAGCAGGCACAGCAGCAGGCCCCAGCTCAGGGCGTGCAGTTGGCGCGGGTAGCCGATGGCCAGCGCCTCCAGGGTGCCAAGGCCGATGGCCAGGGCGAGCTGGGTGGCAAGCAGGGCGAGCAGCAGACGCGAGGGTTTCATCCGGGGCTTACATCCGCGGTGCCGGAATCTGTTCGATCAGCTGTTGCAGCACCTGATCCACCGACAGGCCTTCGATATCCAGCTCCGGTGCCAGGCGCACGCGGTGGCGCAGCACCGCCAGGGCGCAGGCCTTGACGTCATCCGGAATGACGAAGTCGCCGCCACGCAGCAGGGCGCGGGCGCGGGCGCCACGCACCAGGGCGATGGAGGCGCGCGGCCCGGCACCCAGAGCCAGGCCCGGCCAGGTGCGGGTGGCGCGGGCCAGACGCACGGCGTAGTCGAGCACCTGCTGGTCACAGGCCAGTTCGCTGGCGATCTTCTGCAGGGCCAGCACGTCGCGTGGCTGCAGCAGGGTGCGCAGGCTGGCCACCTCCAGCATGTCGGCCTTGGCCGAGCGGGTGACCTGGCGCACCAGCTCCAGTTCTTCGTCGGCTTCCGGGTAGTCCATGCGCAGCTTGAGCATGAAACGGTCGAGCTCGGCTTCCGGCAGCGGGTAGGTGCCTTCCTGCTCGATGGGGTTCTGTGTCGCCAGCACCAGGAAGGGTTGCGGCACCGGCAGCGGGCGGCCTTCGAGGGTGACCTGGCGTTCCTGCATCACTTCCAGCAGGGCGGCCTGGGTCTTGGCCGGTGCGCGGTTGATCTCGTCGGCCAGCAGCAGGTGGGTGAACACCGGGCCCTTGCGCAGCTTGAACTGCTCGCTGGCCAGGTCGTACACGGCATGACCGGTGACGTCGCTGGGCATCAGGTCGGGGGTGAACTGGATGCGCGCGAACTCGCCGCCGAAGCACTTGGCCAGTGCACGGACCAGCAGGGTCTTGCCCAGTCCGGGAACGCCTTCGAGGAGGACGTGGCCGCCGGCCAGCAGGGCGGTGAGCACATCGTCGATCACCGCATTCTGGCCGACCACCGCCTTCTTCAGCTCCAGGCGCAGGGCCTGGGCCAGCTGGCTGGCGCGCTGGCGCTGGGCATTGCCGGCGGCGACTGCCGCTGCTGCAGCAGGTGCTGCTGGCGCGACAGGGGCCGCGTCGGCACTACTGGCTGCCGGTGTGGCGGCGGGCTCTTCGGCGACAGGTTGTGGCTGGATATCTTCGCTCATAGGGCATTCCTGAGGGTTTGCAGGTGCGCGACCTGGCGGGTGAATTCACTGGCGGAGCGTTGTGTCGGCTGTGCCGGGCGCATGGCCTTGGCGACGGCGCTGGCGGGCAGGCGGGTCAGTTGTCCCAGCACGCGCCATTGTTCGGCCACCGGCAGGCGTTCGAAGCCCGGGTGACGGCGCCGTGCGCGGCGCTGAATGTCACGTTGCAGGCCTTGCAGCAGGTGGGCCTGACCATGGTGGCGGAGCAGGAAGGCGGCGCTGGCGCGCAGATGTTCTTCCAGCTGGCGGCGGCTGCGGCTGGCGACTTCGGCCAGTGGGCCGTGGCGCAGGCCGACATGCCAGAGGCCGAACAGGATCAGCAGGGCCAGCGTGGCCAGCGCCAGCGGGAAGTTGCGCAGCAGCAGGCTGAGCAGATCATCGCGGTCGGCGCGGTAAAGCAGGGTTACGGCGGTGTCCTGGGTCAGGTACCAGAGCAGCCAGGCGTGGTCGTACTCGCCGATTTCGTTGTTCTGCCACAGCCAGGCGTCGGTCAGGACGGTGACCAGGCCATCGCCGTGGCTGAGCTGCAGCATGTGCGTGGCGCCGTCGCTGTTGGCCCAGGCGTGGGCGCGGTTCTGGCTGTCGTACAGGTGATAGTCGGTATCGAAGTCCAGGTAGGCCGGCGCTTTTTCGTTTTCCAGGTAGAGCTTGGTCAGCTGCGGGTAGTCGTGCTCCGGCGAGCGGGCCGGCTTGCGCAGGCGCTGGCGCGGCATAACCTGCTCGGCGTCTTCGGCGTCTTCGGCGTCTTCGGCGTCTTCGGCGTCTTCGGCGTCTTCGCTGGCGTCCTGCTGGTCGAGGTCTTCGCTGAGCAACTGCTGGATGCCAAGCTGATCGAGCAGCAGATCACCACTGCGTTGCTTGTCTTCGTCCCAGATTTCCTCGGCAACAAAGATCAGGTGCCCGCCCTGGGCCGTCCATTCCAGCACGCGCTTGCTTTGTCCGGGCGTCATGCGGTTGCGGCTGCCCAGCAGGAGCAGGGTACGGCCGGCACTGGGCAGGGTTTTCAACTCGTCGAGGCCGTCGGCGCGCTGCACCTCCAGCTTCTGCTGGCGGAGGAACAGTTCGGCGGCCAGGTACGGATTGGCCCGGGCCTCCGGGGAGGGGCCGTGATTGACCAGCTTGTCGTAGGGGTGCAGCTGTTGCAGCAGGTAGATGACCAGCAGGCCACCGCCAAGCAGCAGGCCGCAGCCGAGAATGAACAGCGCACGGCGACTCATGGACGAGCCTCCTCGCGCGGGAACAGGCGGCGCCAGCCGTCGCACAGGGCCGGCTTGAGCTTGGCCGGCGGCAGGCGGTGGCCGTAGGCCAGGTTCTGCCAGTGACGCGTCAGCACGCTGCTGAACTGGCTGAGGGCATCCTGCTCAAGCCCCTGGATCAGTTGCAGCACTTCGCCTTCGGTGTGCGAGCTCTTCAGGGGCAGGCGGAACTCATGCAGCAGGCGTGACAGCAGGGCACGGTAGAGCAGACCGAGGGCTTCGCGGGGCTGGTTGTCCCATAGCGCTTCGACGCTGCTGGCGACATCCGCCGGCAGGCTTTCCGGTGCTACTTCCAGACCGAACAGCTGCGTGGGGGCCTCTTCGCGATGGCGGCGGGGCAAATTTAGACGGCCGGCGAAGGTCTGCAGCCATTCACGGTAGCGCCACAGCAGCAGCGCCACGATCAGCAGCAGCGCTGACCAGAGCAGCACTTCAAAGATCAGTGCGATGGTATCCAGGCTATCCCAGAGCTTCACCAGCTTGGCGAAGGCTTCCAGCAGTTCGATAAAGGCCTTGGCGTCGTCTTCGCTTTTCGGCTTGTCCGGCGTTTCTTCGCCAAAGCGCCACTCGGTGACGGTTTCCCGGTGGCTGAAGGGCGGCTGGTCGAGCAGTTGGGTAATGGCCTGGTTGGCCGCCTGGCTGGTCAGCGGCTGATTGAGCAGGCGCTCGGCGTTGGGGCCGAAGCTGTCCAGGCGCGGCACCGGGCATTGCCTGCTTTCGGCGGCCATGGCGGTTTGCGGCAGCTGACTGAGCAGAAGACCGCAGCCGAGCAGCAGGGCATAGGCCACGCCGGTCAGGCGCTGGCGCAGGCGGCGGAAGACCAGCTCGATGTCCCAGGCTTCCAGCGCGGTGCGCCGGTTTAGATAGAGGGTGAAGCCGCAGGCCACGTAGATCGGTTCCCAGACCACCAGCACCAGGGCGTAGAGCAGGTTGCTCAGGTGCTCCAGCCACAGGCCTTCGCCATCGTCGGGGGCGATCAGCTGTTTCCAGTCCAGGTCGATCTGCAGTTGTTGCGGAATCAGCAGGTAGAGCAGGGCCAGCAGGCCGAGGGTCAGCGCGCTTTCGATGTGCACGCCGACCACCGTGAGCCAGGTGGCGGCACTGCCATCGCGCTGACCGAGAACGATCAGGCGCTGGCTGCGGGCCTTGCCGCCGAGACCTTCAAGCTGCAGAACCGGCAGGTCGAAACTGCGCGTCGGGCTGAAGCGGCGCCAGGTCAGGCTGGCCAGCAGTTGCGGGCGCAGCAGGCGGGGCAGGGCGCGCAGGCTGGCCTTGAGCCCTGGTGTATCGCCAAACAGGGCGTGCGAGAGGATGTGCAGGGGCAGGCGTTCGTACAGCGGTTTCAGCCACCAGAACAGAAACAGCGCCCAGCTGGGGTGTTGCCACAGCAGCAGGCTGAGCAGCGCAAACAGCGGCAGGGTCAGCAGTGCCCAGCTGGCCATCAGCAGTGGTGCGTGCCGGCGGGCCAGCAGGGTGCCGAGGTCGAGCGCCTCCCAGGCGCTGCGCGGGCGGATGGCGACGCTGGCGTCAGTCAGGCGCATGCTGACGCCCCGCGAAGATGCAGTAGCTGGCCACCAGCAGCCACAGGGCGGCGCCCACCACCAGTTTGACCTGGGCGCTGGTGTAGGTCATCGACGACCAGTAGGCCTCGATGAAGGCGGCAATCAGCAGGAACAGGATCACCCCGGCGACCAGTTTCACCGCTTCGGCGGCGGCCAGGCGTAGGGCTTCGCTGCGGCTTTGCCGGCCGGGGGCGAGTAGTGCCCAGCCCAGTTGGAGGCCGGCGGCACCGGCGAAGGTGATGGCGGTCAGCTCGAAGGCACCGTGGCCGATGACGAACGACCAGAAGGTAGAGCCGTAGCCGATTTCGCTCAGGTGACCGGCCACGGCACCGATCATCAGGCCGTTGAAGAACAGGAAGAACAGGCTGCCGAGGCCGAACAGCAGGCCGCTGGCGAAGGTCTGAAAGGCGATGCCGATGTTGTTCATGATGTAGAAGCCGAACATCTGCCAGTCATCGCCGGAGTTGCGCTCACTGAAGTGGCCAAGGCGGCGGGCTTCCGGGTCGTACATCGATTCCATCTGCTCGACCTGCTCCGGGTCGACCACGCTGTACACCAGTTCGGGGAACAGATAGACCAGCACGCCCATGCCGATCAGGCTGCCGTAGAACAGCAGGCTGGCGACGGCGATGCTGCGCCACTGCTGGCGGATGGTCTGCGGCAGGCCGCTGAAGAGAAAGGCCAGCAGCTGGCCACCCAACTGGCTGCGCTGGCGATAGAGCTGCTGGTGGCCGCGTTGCGCCAGTTGCTGCAGGCGCTCGATCAGGTGGCTGCTGTAGCCGCGCTCCTGAGCCAGGGCCAGGTGCTGGCAGAGGCGCCGGTATTCGGCGCAGTAGCTGTTCTGCCCCTGATCCTCGGTCTTGCGCCGCTCCAGTTGCACCAGGCGTTGCTCGAACTGGACCCAGTCATCCTGCCATTGCTGCTCAAACTGCTGCTGTTTCATGACGCCCCCAGCAGGCCGCGGGCGATGCCGTTGAGGCGCGCCTCGGCCTGTTCCGGCAACACTTGCAGCGGTTCGGCCAGCAGGCCGGCGAGTTCCTCGCGGCGAGCCTGGGACAGGCTGCCCGCGCGTTCGGCAAAGGCCAGGATGGCGCGTTGTTCCTGCAGATCGAGGCGCATGGGCGCGCGCTCGGGCTCAGCATCCGGCAGATTGGGCCGAGGTTCCGCCTGTTCGCGATACACCACCAGTGTGCCGGCGGCGATGTCGCCCAGACGTTTGAAAGCCGGGTGGGCCAGGCTGCTCAGCAGACCCAGGCAGTAGGCGAACGGCAGCATATCGACGAAGCGCAGCAGGTTGCGCAGCAGCGAGGCGCCCCAGCCGACGGGGGTGCCATCGTCATGCACCACGCGCAGGCCGAGCATCTGCTTGCCGGGCGAACGCCCCTGATTGAGTACCTCGAACAGCACCATGTACCACCAGTTGACCAGAAACAGCACGATCAGCAACAGGCCACTACCCAGGTTGCCCAGCAGGCTGAGCACCAGGCCGAGCACCAGCAACAGCGCGCCGCGGATCAGCAGGTCGAGGGTGAAGGCCAGGGCGCGCGGAATGACGCCGGCCGGGCGCAGCAGCAGGTCGATACCTTCCGGGGTTTCCACGTGGTGGCGGTTGTCCAGCAACGTGGAAGTGGGCAGCGAGGGCTGAAGGGAAGGCGACATGGGCACTGCTTTTGGTGAAAACCCGATGCTAGCCAGCCCCGGGCGGGAGGACAAGCGGGCCTTGCGGCCCGCCGGCCATTAGTTGGACGGTGGCAGCACGCCGAAGATGGTGCGGTACAACACGCCCATGGTCACGATCAACAGTGGCAGGGTCCAGATCAGGCCGATACCCAGCGGGATCATGCTCAGCAGCATGATCAGCATGAGTACAAAGAACAGGCCGAAGACCTTGAACCAGTGCTGGGTGATGGCCTTGCGCGAGGCTTCCAGTGCCTGCCAGGGCGACAGGCCACGCTCGACCACCAGCGGGATGGCCAGCATGTAGGCGATGCTCAGGTAGATGCCGGGGATGAGCAGCAGAAGCATGCCCAGGTAGACCAGCAGGGTCATGACCAGCGCGGTGATGATCAGCGGTACGGCACGGCCGAAGTGGCTGAAAATCTCGTTGAAGCTCAGTGGCTGGCCTGCGGCGCGGCGGATGCCGATCATCATCAGGCCGGCCATGAAGGGGTAGGTCAGTGCGGTGATCAGCAGGGTGCTGACGATCTGGCTGGTGATCATCATCCCCATGTTTTCTTCCCCGCCGGCCAGGCCGAGCAGGGCAGTACCCATGCCGAGGACGAAGGCAATGACGAACATGGCGATGTAGAAGACGATGAAGCCGCCGAGGATGATGCCCTTGGTGCCCTTGAGCAGGCCCCAGGCCTCGCTGAGTAGGCCGCCGATGCTGAAGTCGTAGCCACGGCTGAGGGCTTCTTCGATGCTCGGCACCTGGTTGCCATGCTGTTCCTGCAGGGCGCTGCTGGGTGCGGCGTAGGGGTTTTGCGCGAGGGTGTCGCTCATGATGACCGTCCTTGGTTGAGGGAAGGTCTGCATGCTAGTGGCGGTATGCCAGTGGCGGCAAGCACGGCGCGTTGGTTTGTGCGTCCGGTCAGGTTTCTGCGGAGGATTGGCTGCCTGCTAGACTGCCGCCTCGCCGCCCAGGCCTCGGGCCACAAGGAGCCACAGTGACTGCAAGTCTGTTCTGGTACGACTTTGAAACCACCGGGATCAATCCCCGCTGCGACCGCCCGCTGCAGGTGGCCGGCATCCGCACCGATGAGAACCTCAACGAGATCGGTGAGCCGCTGAATCTCTACTGCCGGTTATCTCCGGACATCCTGCCTCATCCCCAGGCCTGCCTGGTGACCGGCATCGGCCCACAGGTCATTGCCGAGCGCGGTTTGCCTGAGGCCGAATTCATCGCCCGCCTGCATGCCGAGATGGCCGTGCCGGGGACCTGCACGGCCGGTTACAACAGCCTGCGCTTCGATGATGAGGTGACGCGCTACAGCCTCTATCGCAACTTCTATGATCCCTATGGCCGCGAGTGGCAGGGTGGCAACAGCCGCTGGGATCTGATCGATCTGCTGCGTTGTGCTTATGCGCTGCGCCCCGAAGGCATCGAGTGGCCGCAGGTCGATGGTCGCGTCAGCCTGCGTCTGGAGCTGCTGACCCAGGCCAATGGCCTGGAACATGGCCAGGCTCACGATGCGCTGTCCGACGTGCGCGCCACCATTGCTCTGGCGCGCCTGGTGCGCGAGCGCCAGCCCAAGCTGTATGACTTCATCTACAAGCTGCGCAGCAAGCAGGAAGTGCAGAAGCAGATTCGCCTGTTGGAGCCTCTGGTGCATGTGTCCGGTCGTTTTGCCGGCGAGCGCAGTTACCTGTCGGTCGTGCTGCCGCTGGCCTGGCATCCGACCAATCGCAA
>CALMID010000221.1 GCA_937863915.1 uncultured Pseudomonas sp. | reverse complement strand
TTGGTCGGTTCGTCCAGCAGCAGTACGTCCGGGTCGGAGAACAGCGCCTGCGCCAGCAGCACGCGCAGCTTCCAGCCCGGTGCCACTTCGCTCATCGGGCCGAAGTGCTGCTCCAGCGGAATGCCCAGGCCCAGCAGCAGTTCGCCAGCGCGGGATTCGGCGGTGTAGCCGTCCATTTCGGCAAACTCGCCCTCCAGCTCGCCGACTTTCATGCCGTCTTCTTCGCTCATTTCCGGCAGCGAATAGATGCGGTCGCGCTCGGCCTTGACCTTCCACAGTTCCTCGTGGCCCATGATCACGGTGTCGATCACATTGAATTCTTCGTAGGCGAACTGATCCTGGCGCAGCTTGCCCAGGCGCACGTTCGGCTCCAGCATCACCTGACCGCCGGAGGGCTCCAGATCACCACCGAGAATTTTCGTGAAAGTCGACTTGCCGCAGCCATTGGCTCCGATCAGGCCGTAACGGTTGCCGTTGTTGAATTTGACGGAAACGTTCTCGAACAGGGGCTTGGCCCCGAACTGCATGGTGATGTTGGCGGTGGAGATCAAAGGACTTACCTATCAATAACTTAAAGGTGTCAGGATTTGCCTGATACCGATTGGATACCGATATTAAGCTTTTCCAGTTCGCTCCAGGCGGAGCTTGAGTTGATCCAGCGGGCATACGTAGAAAGCAGCATTGGCCCGCTAAGGCGAGCTGCTGGGATATGAATGCGGGGTTGATGCCAGAATTGCGCGTATTGTCGCATAGGTAGTGGGGCAGTTGTACGCCGTCCGATAACGGACGCCCGTCGCCTGCCATACCGGTCATGCTCTTGCTGGGTAGTTCTGCAGGGTGTGCAGATCCGGTCAGATTTTTTGCTCCCAGTGGGGTTGCTCAATTTAACTGTATGGATATACAGTTATTGGCAAGCGCATCATTTCGCAAGGCAAATTCGTCGGCGCGGTGTTGATCGTTTGTTTCGTATTCAGACGAAAGTAGACAGATCGCCCAGTCAGACAGCCTTGCTGATGGTCGCCCCAATCCACATGGAGGCGCTGCCATGATTCTGCTGACATCGGTGAACGAGTATCTGGTTCTGATTGGTCTGACGGTCGCAATGCTGGGGCTGGCACGCCTCGCTTACGGTGACCAGCCTTGCTGATCACCGCCTCGGTGTAAGGGACTGCAGCCGCCACCAGGTGGGCAGCAGCTCGCGCACCTTGGCCTGGCCGTAGCGGTCATCGAGCAGATAGACCACGCCCTGATCCTCGGTGGTGCGGATCACCCGCCCTGCGGCCTGCACCACCTTTTGCAGGCCTGGGTAGAGATAGGCGTAGTCGTAACCGTTTTCCTCGCCGAACATCTGCTGTAAACGGGCCTTGATCTCTTCGTTGACCACATTGACCTGGGGTAGCCCGAGGGTGGCGATGAAGGCGCCGATCAGGCGCTTGCCGGGCAGGTCGATGCCTTCACCAAACGCACCGCCGAGCACCGCAAAGCCGATACCTTCCGAGTGCAGGGTGAAGCTGTCGAGGAAGGCCTGGCGCTCACCTTCGTTCATGCTGCGCGTCTGCTCGCTGCTGGCTATCGCCGGGTACAGCGCGTTGAAGCGTTCGCGCACCTGTTGCAGGTAGGCGTAGCTGCTGAAGACCGCAAGATAGTTGCCGGGTACGCGCTGGTACTGCTCGGCCATCAGCCGGCAGATGGGATCCAGGCTGGCGTCGC
>CALMID010000220.1 GCA_937863915.1 uncultured Pseudomonas sp. | reverse complement strand
CACGCGGCGCAGCAGGGCAGCAGCGAGGCGCAGGCGCGACTGGGTGCCTTGCAGGTGGTCGGTTACGGGTTGCCCAAGGATCAGGTGCAGGCCTATGCCTGGCTCAATCTGGCGGCCAGCGAGGGTGATGCCGAGGTTATCGGCCTGCGCGACAAGCTGGCCGAGCAACTGACTGCGGTGCAGCGCGATGCCGGCGAGGCGCTGTCCCGCGATCTCACCCTGCATCCGCCGGTATTGCCGGGTGAGCCTGCCTGCGGCGAGTGATCAGGTCTCGACGTTAGCTGCCTGCGGCCGCAGCACCAGATACAGCGCCACCGCGATCAGCGCCCCACCGTACAGGTAGGCCCAGGACAGCGGTTCGTTGAGCAGCAGCACACCCCACAGCACGCCGAATGGCGGGATCAGGAAGGTCACCGCCATGGCTTTCAGCGGGCCGATGCGGCTCAGCAGCTGGAAGTACAGGACGTAGGCGAGCGCCGTACACAACAGACCCAGGCCGAGCAGGGCCAGCCATTCGCGGCTGCCGCCCCAGCTGGCCGGCGGCTGGCTCCACAGCGACCAGAGGAAGATCGGTGTCAGCAGCAGGCAGGCACCGAGCATGCTGCCCAGTGAGGCCAGGCGGCTGTCCAGCCCGCCCTGCTGGTCCAGCCAGCGTCGGGCCAGGTAACCGGCAAAACCGTAGCAGGTGGTGGCGCCGAGGCAGGCGAGGGCGCCCCAGAGCAGTTCCAGGTTGAAGGCCAGTGGCCCTGTGCGGGTCAGCAGGGCGACGCCGAACAGGCCGAGAAATACCCCGATGCCTTTGCCCAGGGTCAGGCCTTCGCGAAAGAACAGGGCGCCGATGAGAACACCCATCAGTGGCGTAGTCGCGTTGAAGATGGCCGAGTAGCCAGCCGGCAGCACCAGGGCGGCGAAGGTGTAGCAGGTGGCGGGAATCCCCGAGTTGATAAGACCCAGGCCCAGGGTCGCGCGCAGCTTGCCGTGAAAGTTCAGCGGCACGCGCAGCACCAGGAGCAGGGCGAACAGGCCGAGCGCCGCCAGGGACACCCGGAAGAAGGCGGTGGGGATGGCGCCCAGTACCGGGGCGGCGATGCGCATGAAGAGAAAGCTGGCGCCCCAGATGGCGGCAAGGCTGATGAGGCGCAGCAAATCGGCGGGTTGCATGGGGCGCGTCCTGAAATGAGGCGCTCAGCTTACGCCGCCCTTGCGGCGGCGCAATCGACAACTGGCCGTCAATCTACCGTTACAGTTTCAGAAGGATTTACTGATGCTGGCCACCGCACCGGCCGAGCACAGGTCGTCGTAGCCGGAAAAGCTGGCGCACTGGGCATCGGACAGGTCGGTGTCGACATAACTCAGGGCCCAGGTGGCGCCGAGCATGTCGCGGGTGAGCTTGACCTCCCAGTTGTTGTAGTCCTTCTCGCCCTTGGTCCAGTCGGCATTCCAGAACACCTCGTCCTTGTAGTCGACCTTTTCAACGCGCAGCTCCAGGCCGATCTCCAGCGGCAGCTGGGTGCGGTAGCCGAGGTACTGGCTGACGACGGTGTCGTCGGTGTCGTGGGAGTGCTTGCCGCCGACGAAGAAGCCATAGGCCTCCAGGGTCAGGTAGAGGTCGGCGCCGTTGAACTGACCTTCGCCGGGGTAGGTGTACTTGTTGTAGTAAGTGTCCAGGCTGATGTCATCGGTGATCTGCCAGTAGTAGCCGGCGTAGTAGTCGACCTCCTGGCGGGTGCCGTAGTCATCGTCCTTTTCCCAGTCGTAGCCATACTCGACGTTGCTGGTCCACGCCCCGGCATACAGGCCGCTGGCGTGGCTTAGCATCACGTCAAGCTGCGCGGCGGGGTCGCCGAGGGTTTGCGAGATGCCGCTGTTGCGATAGTCGCTGACCAGTGCCGGAGTGATGGCCAGGTTGAGCGAGTCGCTCAGCTCGATGGCCTGAGCCAGCTGGCTGGCTGTGAGTGCGGCGAACGCCAGGATGAGTGGTTTGCATGCGTGCATGGTTGAGCCCTGTTGTGGTTGTTGTGAGGCGGCAGATTCAGGGCCGCAGCCGGCCACTGCGCATGGCGCGCAGGGCGGTGCGGCAATGGCGGCGTTATTGCGCCTGGGCGACGCTGTTCTGGGCGGGGGCCTGGTACACCGGTTTGCCGGCGAAGTAGGTGGTCACGACCTGGGTGTCGAACAGTTCGGCATCGCTGACCGTGAACACATCGCGGTCGAGCACGATCAGGTCGGCCTGTTTGCCGGGGGCGATGGAGCCGATGCTCTGCTCCAGGCGCAGGGCCTTGGCGGCATTGAGGGTGTAGGCCTGGAACATGCTCTGGCGGTCGAGGCTCTCGGCGGCATTGAGCACGCCCAAAGGCCCCTTGCGGGTGCTGGCCTGGGCGATGGCGTTCCACGGATTGGGGCTGGACACCGGCCAGTCGCTGGCCCCGGCAATGGTGGCGCCGGCCTTGTTCAGCGAGCGGGCCGGGTATTGATACTGATAGGCCATGGCGCTGACATAGGGTTTGACCAGCTCCTCGGTGTAGGTCTCGGCGGTGGCCCAGAGGAGCTGCATGCCGGCGATCACGCGCAGCTCCCGGAA
>CALMID010000219.1 GCA_937863915.1 uncultured Pseudomonas sp. | reverse complement strand
GAGTCCTTCGAGCATCACGGCCGGGTCGTGGGCGATCAGCTCCGGCCAGTGGGCACGCTCCGGCTGGTCCTCTGTGGCCTGGTACAGGGCGAAGTTGATACCGCTCTGGTTGCTGCGAATGAACCAGGTCCAGCGGCCGTCGAGCCGGCCATGATCGGGGTAGTACTCATGGCCTTCCTCGCGGCGGGCCAGGCAGCGGAATTCGGCCTGGGGCTGCGCGGCATCCAGCACCCAGGCTTCGCTGGTGGTCTTGCTCGACAGCAGCAGGATCAGCTGGCGTTCGGAGCTGGCACGGTGACAGCTGAGAAAGAAACGCCCGTCGTCTTCCTCGAACACCAGGCTGGCGCCGGCCTCACCCAGCCGGTGGCGAAACAGGCGGTGCGGCCGGTGGGTGTCGTCGAGGGTGGTGAAGAACAGGGTCTGGCTGTCGTTGGCCCAGGTCAGACTGCCGTCGGCATCGCTGAAGGGCAGGGTGGTGACGGCGCCACTGCCTAAGTCCTTGACGAACAGCTGGTAGATTTCGTCGCCGCTGCGGTCGAGGCTATAGGCCAGCAGGCGCTGGTCCGGGCTGATGCTGAACGCGCCCAGGCTCAGGTAGCCGCCCTCGGCCAGGGCGTTGGGGTCGAGCAACAGCTGCTCACTGGCGTCGTCCACGGCCAGGCCGTCGCCCTGGCGATTGCAGCGGTAATGCCGTGGGTATTCCTCACCGGCCTGAGTGCGCTGGTAGTACAGGTAGCGGCCCCAGGGCGGCGGCAGGCTGAGGTCGGTTTCGCGGATGCGTCCCTTGATCTCCTGAAACAGCTGCTCGCGCAGGTTGCTCTGCCCGGCCAGGGACTCTTCCAGGTAGGCGTTTTCCGCCTGCAGGTAAGCCAGTACGGCTTCGCTGTCGCGTTGTTCCAGCCAGGCGTAAGGGTCGGCGCCGTGCTCGGCACGGGCAATCGGGGCGGTGGGCATGGCGGGCTCTCTTGGCAGACGACAACGGGCAAAGCGGCTATCATACGTGCCCCCTGACCAGCCATGCCACGCGCCACGATGACCGAGAACGACTATCTGCTTGCCTGGGCACTCTATGCCGTTGCCGGACTCGGCTGCCTGCTGGTGTGGTTCCAGATGACCGGCTGGATGTGGCGCTGGCTGCGCGAGCCGTTGCGCCTGCTGATGGCGGTGCTGCTGCTGACGCCGACCATCGTCGATCCGGCCAGGGAGCTGTATGCCCCGGCGGTGGCAATTGCCGCGCTGGATATTCTGTTCAAGGTCGGCAACAACCCGCTGGCCTTCTCCGATCTGGCCATGTACGGCGCCATCGGTATGGCGCTCTACCTGGCATTTGCCTTCGTGCGCTGGCCGCTGGAAAGCTGGTGGCAGTCGCGCCGCAAGCCGCGCCAGACGGTCGTCGAGGACGATGAGCCGACCCTGCGTGAGCTGATAGACCGCGAAGGCCGCGCCGACGTCGATACCCGCCGGGATGCCCATGGCGATCGCCGCCTGCGCATCGAACCGCGTCTCTAGGAGCTGCGCGCATGGATTGCGTCTTCTGTGCCATCGAAGCCGGTCTCCTGCCGGCTCACCGAATTTATGAGGACGAGCATTTCATCGTCCTGCTGGATATCTTCCCGCTGCGCCCGGCTCATGTGCTGGTGGTTTCCCGCCAGCATGCACCCTACCTGAGTGATCTCGATCCGGCTGCCCGCGCCGCGCTGCTGCCGCTCACCGAACGCCTGGCGCGAGCCCTGCGTCGGGCGGGCTACGGTGCGCGGGGTATCAATCTGCTGGTCAACGATGGTCCCGAGAGCAACCAGCATGTGCCGCACCTGCATCTGCACCTGATTCCGCGACGTCGCGGTGATCTGGTTGCCCTGCTGTGGCGCGCCCTGACGCGCTTCCTGCCGCTGGCGCGGGCGCGTCTGGAGCGGCGCTTTCTGGCTGAGGCCGAGCAGCTGCGCGCGGCTCTGGCGCAGGAGCCCTGAGATGTGCGAACTGCTGGGCATGAATGCTAATGTGCCC
>CALMID010000218.1 GCA_937863915.1 uncultured Pseudomonas sp. | reverse complement strand
GGCAGGCGTTCGCCCTTGCGCAGGATCATCGGGCCGGGCTTGCTGCGCTGTTCCTGCACGGCCGGTTCCTGGCGCTCGTCACGGCGTGGGCGCGATTCGTCGCGGCGCGGCTTGTTGCTGGCCGCGCGCGGTTTGCCGGACTTGGCACCCTGGCCGGCTGCGCCGCTGCCGCCGGTACGACCGCTTCCCGGCTGACCCTGGCGAGCACCAGCGGTTGCACCGCTGCGGTTGGCCGGTGCCTGACCAGGGCGGCGTTGGCCACGGGCCGGGGCCTTGGGCTGTACCGGTACGTAGTCGACGCTGTTGCCGAAGTTGTCGTAGTCGTCGTCGAGGAACTCTTCCGGGTCACGGTCCGCTGGCGGAGTGACCGGCTTCTTGGCAGCTTGTGGCTGACGTTCCTGACGTTCCTGACGTTCCTGACGCTCTTGGCGCGGCTTGGCGGGCTTGGCCTGAGCCGGGCTGGCCGCGGTGCTGTCGGCCTGGGCCTGCTCGCCGCGCTCGCCCTTGTTCTTGCCGCCACGGCGACGACGCTTCTTCTTCGCTGCGCCTTCTTCGGCCGCCTGCGCTTCGTTGCGTTGCTGCTGGCGACCCTGGCGTGGCGGACGCGCCTCGCGGACTTCCTCAGTGGGCTGCTCGCTGGCTTTTTGCGCCAGGCTGGCTTCGGCCGCCGCGAGGTCGAAGCCCATCCAGTCGCCATCGGCGATGCGCTGCTTGGTCAGACGCTCGATATCCTTGAGCAGGCGCTCTTCGTCCGGCGCCACCAGCGAGATGGCCTCGCCGGCACGACCGGCGCGGCCGGTACGGCCGATACGGTGGACGTAGTCTTCCTCGACGTTGGGCAGCTCGTAGTTGACCACGTGCGGCAGCTGGTCGATGTCCAGACCGCGGGCGGCGATATCGGTGGCCACCAGAATACGGATGGTGTTGGCCTTGAAGTCGGCCAGGGCCTTGGTCCGGGCGTTCTGGCTCTTGTTGCCGTGGATCGGCGCGGCCGGCAGGCCGTGCTTGCACAGGTACTCGGCCAGGCGGTTGGCGCCGTGCTTGGTGCGGGTGAATACCAGAACCTGTTCCCACGCGCCCTGGGTGATCAGGTGTGCCAGCAGGACGCGCTTGCTGGTGGCGCCGATGCGGTAGACGCGCTGCTCGATGCGCTCGACCGTGGTGTTCGGCGGCGTGACCTCGATGCGTTCGGGGTTGTGAAGCAGCTTGTTGGCCAGATCGGTGATGTCTTTGCTGAAGGTCGCCGAGAACAGCAGGTTCTGGCGCTTGGCCGGCAGTTTGGCCAGTACCTTCTTGACGTCATGGATGAAGCCCATGTCGAGCATGCGGTCGGCTTCGTCGAGGACGAGGATCTCCACGCGGGACAGGTCGATGCTGCCCTGACCGACCAGATCGAGCAGGCGGCCGGGGCAGGCCACCAGGACGTCGACACCCTTGGCCACGGCATCCACCTGCGGCTTCATGCCGACGCCGCCGAAAATGCAGGCGCTGGAGAACGGCAGGTCGCGGGCGTACAGCTTGAAGCTGTCATGCACCTGAGCGGCCAGTTCGCGGGTCGGGGTCAGCACCAGTACGCGCGGCTGGCGCGGACCGTGGCGGTGTTCGCGGTCGGGGTGACCGTTGGGGAACAGCAGTTCCAGAACCGGCAGGGCAAAGCCGCCGGTCTTGCCGGTGCCGGTCTGCGCCGCCACCATCAGGTCGCGGCCCTGCAGGACGGCGGGAATGGCGCGTTGCTGCACCGGGGTCGGGGTGGTGTAGCCGGCGGCTTCGACCGCCTGAGCAAGTGCCTCGGAAAGGCCGAGGGAAGTAAAGGACATGCGGGATTCCTATCCTGTCGGCAACCTGCCGACTCTAGGGCGCGTGTTTGAGCTCCGGGCTAGCGCATTCAGCGCTCCCTCCACCGCCACTACCCTGCGCTGGGTAATGGCCCGGAGGGCGGCCCGGAACACTGACCTCAGCGTGGCAGCTTGAGGTTGTTCCAGATGGCCAAACTGGGTTCGGCCTGATTCAGGGTGTAGAAATGCAGGCCCGGCGCGCCGCCGTCCAGCAAACGTTCGCACATCGCGCTGACCACCTGTTCGCCGAAGGCCTGGATGCTCTCCAGATCGTCGCCGTAGGCTTCCAACTGCTTGCGGATCCATCGTGGAATCTCGGCGCCACAGGCGTCGGAGAAGCGGGCCAGCTTGCTGTAGTTGGTGATCGGCATGATGCCGGGGACGATCGGGATATCCACGCCCAGTTTCCGCACGCGCTCGACGAAGTAGAAATAGCAGTCGGCACTGAAGAAATACTGGGTGATGGCACTGTCGGCGCCGGCCTTGGCCTTGCGCACGAAGTTGTGCAGATCGTCTTCGAAGCTGCGGGCCTGCGGATGAACTTCCGGGTAGGCCGCGACTTCGATGTGGAAGTGTTCACCGGTTTCGGCGCGGATGAACTCCACCAGTTCGTTAGCATAACGCAGTTCGCCACTGGCCATGCCCATTCCGGACGGCAGGTCACCCCGCAGCGCGACGATGCGCTTGATGCCATTGGCCTTGTAGGTGTTGAGCAGCTCGCGCAGCTCGGCCTTGCTGTCGCCGACACAGGACAAGTGCGGTGCGGTCGGCACCTTCACGTCGCCGTCGAGCTGCAGCACGGTGTTCAGCGTGCGGTCGCGGGTCGAACCCCCGGCACCGTAGGTGCAGGAGAAGAAATCGGGGTTGTAGCCCGCCAGCTGGCGCGCCACGTTCATCAGTTTTTCGTGTCCGGCTTCGGTCTTGGTGGGGAAGAACTCAAAGCTGTAACGGCGTTCTTGCGACATAAATCGGGTCCTTGATACGCAAAAAGGGCGAGTTGCCTGTGCAACCCGCCCTCCTGGTACATCAGTAGCGGTAGCTATCCGGCTTGAACGGGCCTTCGACGGTCACGCCGATGTACTCGGCCTGCTTGCCGGTCAGCTGGGTCACCACGCCGCCGAAGCCCTTGACCATTTCCAGGGCCACTTCTTCGTCGAGTTTCTTCGGCAGCACTTCAACAGTGATGCGCGCGTTCTTCTCGGCGGCCGGCAGGGCGGCGAACTTGGCGCCGTACAGGTGGATCTGTGCCAGCACCTGGTTGGCGAAGGAGCCGTCCATGATGCGCGACGGGTGGCCGGTGGCGTTGCCCAGGTTGACCAGGCGGCCTTCGGCCAGCAGGATCAGGTAGTCGTCATTGTGCGGATCGAAGCCGTCCTTGCCGGTACGGTGGATCTTGTGCACCTGCGGCTTGACCTCTTCCCAGGCCCAGTTGGCGCGCATGAAGGCCGTATCGATCTCGTTGTCGAAGTGACCGATGTTGCACACCACGGCACGCTTCTTCAGGGCCTTGAGCATGTTGGCGTCGCAGACATTGACGTTGCCGGTGGTGGTCACGATCAGGTCGATCTTGCCCAGCAGGGCCTTGTCGATGCTGGCTTCGCTGCCGTCATTCAGACCGTTCAGATAGGGCGATACGACTTCGAAACCGTCCATGCAGGCCTGCATGGCGCAGATCGGGTCGATCTCGGTGACCTTGACGATCATGCCTTCCTGACGCAGCGACTGCGCGGAGCCCTTGCCCACGTCGCCGTAGCCGATCACCAGAGCCTGTTTGCCCGACAGCAGGTGGTCGACGCCGCGCTTGATGGCGTCGTTCAGGCTGTGACGGCAGCCGTACTTGTTGTCGTTCTTGCTCTTGGTCACCGAGTCGTTGACGTTGATCGCCGGGATTTTCAGGGTGCCGGCTTTCAGCATGTCGAGCAGGCGGTGCACGCCGGTGGTGGTTTCCTCGGTCACGCCGTGGATCTTGTCCAGCATGGCCGGGTATTTCTGGTGGATGATCTGGGTCAGGTCACCACCGTCGTCGAGGATCATGTTGGCGTCCCACGGCTGGCCATCTTTCAGGATGGTCTGCTCGATGCACCACTCGTACTCTTCTTCGGTCTCGCCCTTCCAGGCGAATACCGGGATGCCGGCGGCGGCGATGGCGGCAGCGGCCTGATCCTGAGTCGAGAAGATGTTGCAGGACGACCAGCGCACTTCGGCACCCAGGGCGACCAGGGTCTCGAT
>CALMID010000217.1 GCA_937863915.1 uncultured Pseudomonas sp. | reverse complement strand
TCGCTGCTGCACCTGACCGGCTACGACCTGTCGATCGACGACCTGAAGAACTTCCGCCAGCTGCACAGCAAGACCCCGGGCCACCCGGAGTACGGCTACACCCCAGGCGTGGAAACCACCACCGGCCCGCTGGGCCAGGGCATCGCCAACGCCGTGGGCTTCGCCATCGCCGAGAAGGTGCTGGGCGCTCAGTTCAACCGTCCCGGCCACAGCATCGTCGACCACCACACCTATGTCTTCCTCGGTGACGGCTGCATGATGGAAGGCATCAGCCATGAAGTCTGCTCGCTGGCCGGCACCCTGGGCCTGGGCAAGCTGATCGCTTTTTACGATGACAACGGCATCTCCATCGACGGCGAAGTGCACGGCTGGTTCACCGACGACACCCCGGCGCGCTTCGAGGCTTACGGCTGGCAGGTGATCCGCAATGTCGACGGCCACGACGCCGAGGAAATCCAGACCGCCATCGCCACCGCACGCGCCGAAACCGAGCGTCCGACCCTGATCTGCTGCAAGACCGTGATCGGCTTCGGCTCGCCGAATAAGGGCGGCAAGGAAGAGTGCCACGGCGCGCCGCTGGGTAACGACGAAATCGCCCTGACCCGCGCCAAGCTGGGCTGGAGCCATGGCCCGTTCGAAATCCCGGCCGACATCTACGCCGAGTGGGACGCCAAGGCCACCGGTGCTGCCCGCGAAGCCGAGTGGAACGACAAGTTCGCCGCCTACGCCGCCGCTCACCCGGAACTGGCTGCCGAGTTCAAACGCCGCATGGCCGGTGAACTGCCGGCCGACTTTGCCGAGAAGGCCGCCGCCTATGTCGCCGAAGTGGCGGCCAAGGGTGAAACCATCGCCAGCCGCAAGGCCAGCCAGAACGCGCTGAACGCCTTCGGCCCGCTGCTGCCGGAATTCCTCGGCGGTTCGGCCGACCTGGCCGGTTCCAACCTGACCCTGTGGAAGGGCTGCAAGGGCGTGGAAGCCGGCGACGCTTCGGGCAACTACATGTTCTACGGCGTGCGCGAATTCGGCATGAGCGCCATCATGAACGGCGTGGCCCTGCACGGCGGCTTCATCCCCTACGGCGCGACTTTCCTGATCTTCATGGAATACGCCCGCAACGCCGTGCGCATGTCTGCACTGATGAAGCAGCGCGTGCTCTATGTGTTCACCCACGACTCCATCGGTCTGGGTGAAGACGGCCCGACCCACCAGCCGATCGAGCAGCTGGCCAGCCTGCGCGGCACGCCGAACCTGGACACCTGGCGCCCGGCCGATGCCGTGGAATCCGCGGTGGCCTGGAAGTACGCCATCGAGCGCGCCGACGGCCCGTCCGCGCTGATCTTCAGCCGGCAGAACCTGCCGCACCAGGCCCGTGATGCCCAGCAGCTGGCCGATGTGGCCCGTGGCGCCTACGTGCTCAAAGACTGCGCCGGCGAGCCGGAGCTGATCCTGATTGCCACCGGCTCGGAAGTCGGTCTGGCCGTGCAGGCTTACGAGAAGCTGAGCGAGCAGGGCAAGAAGGTCCGCGTCGTCTCCATGCCGTCGACCTCCGTGTTCGACCAGCAGGACGCCGGCTACAAGCAGGCCGTGCTGCCGGTGCAGGTCGGTGCCCGCATCGCCATCGAGGCCTCGCATGCCGACTACTGGTACAAGTACGTGGGTCTCGAAGGTCGCATCATCGGCATGACCACCTTCGGCGAGTCGGCCCCGGCGCCGGCGCTGTTCGAAGAGTTCGGCTTTACCGTCGACAACGTGCTTGCCACGGCCGAAGAGCTGCTGGACGCCTGATGAGCACCGGCCCCTGCCGTTCTGGCAGGGGCCGGTTGCCGCGAGAATCCCATGGCCAATGCCCGTCCCTATCGCATCGCCCTCAACGGCTATGGCCGTATTGGTCGCTGCGTGCTGCGTGCCCTGCATGAACGCGGGGCGGCGGCCGGCCTGGAAATCGTCGCGCTGAACGACCTGGCCGATCAGGCCAGCATCGAATACCTGACCCGCTTCGACTCCACCCACGGCCGTTTCCCCGGCGCGGTGGAGGTGGACGGCGACTGCCTGCACATCAATGGCAACTGCGTGAAGGTGCTGCGCCACAGCACGCCGGAAGCCATCGACTGGGCGGCGCTCGGTATCGACCTGCTGCTGGAATGCTCCGGGCAGTACACCAGCCGCGAGCAAGCCGAGCGCTTTATCAAGGCCGGCGCGCCACGGGTGCTGCTGTCGCAGCCGATGAGCAGCGAGGCGGATATCGACGCCACCGTGGTCTATGGCGTCAATCAGCAGTGCCTGAGCGGCGCCGAGCAACTGGTGTCGAACGCTTCCTGCACCACCAACTGCGGCGTGCCGCTGCTCAAGCTGCTCAACGAGACGGTGGGGATCGAGTTCGTCTCCATCACCACCATCCACTCGGCGATGAACGACCAGCCGGTGATCGACGCCTATCATCACGAAGACCTGCGCCGCACGCGCTCGGCCTTCCAGTCGGTGATCCCTGTTTCTACGGGGTTGGCGCGAGGTATCGAACGTCTGCTGCCGGAGCTTTTCGGGCGCATTCAGGCCAAGGCCATCCGCGTGCCGACGGTGAACGTGTCGTGCCTCGACATCACCCTGCAGATGGCCCGCGACACCTCGGCCCAGGAGATCAACCAGCTGCTGCGCGAGGCTGCCCAGACCGGGCCGCTCAAGGGGCTGCTGGCCTACACCGAGCTGCCGCACGCCAGCTGCGATTTCAACCATGATCCCCATTCCGCCATCGTCGACGGCAGCCAGACCCGCGTGTCCGGCCCGCGCCTGGTCAACCTGTTGGCCTGGTTCGACAACGAATGGGGCTTTGCCAACCGAATGCTCGACGTCGCGGCTCACTGGCTCGACGTTTCTGCTGCTACCAACCAGCCCAGATGAAGGACTGATTCCATGACTGTTTTGAAGATGACCGACCTCGACCTCGCCGGTAAGCGCGTACTGATCCGCGAAGACCTCAACGTGCCGGTAAAGGACGGCGTGGTGAAGAGCGATGCGCGCATCGTCGCCTCGCTGCCGACCATCAAGCTGGCGCTGGAGAAGGGCGCTGCGGTCATGGTCTGCTCGCACCTGGGTCGTCCGACCGAGGGCGAATACTCCGAAGAGAACAGCCTGGCGCCGGTCGCCGCCTACCTGAGCAAGGCTCTGGGCCGCGAAGTGCCGCTGGTCAAGGACTACCTCGGCGGCGTCGAGGTTAAAGCCGGCGACATCGTGCTGTTCGAGAACGTGCGCTTCAACAAGGGCGAGAAGAAGAGCGCCGACGAACTGGCCCAGCAATACGCCGCCCTGTGCGACGTGTTCGTCATGGACGCCTTCGGCACCGCCCACCGCGCCGAGGGTTCGACCCACGGCGTGGCCAAGTTCGCCAAGGTCGCCTGCGCCGGCCCGCTGCTGGCTGCCGAGCTGGACGCCCTGGGCAAGGCCCTGGGTAACCCGGCCAAGCCGATGGCCGCCATCGTCGCCGGCTCCAAGGTGTCGACCAAGCTGGACGTGCTCAACAGCCTGAGCCAGATCTGCGACCAACTGATCGTCGGTGGCGGCATCGCCAACACCTTCCTCGCCGCTGCCGGCTTCCCGGTCGGCAAGTCGCTGTACGAAGCCGATCTGGTCGACACTGCCAAGGCCATTGCCGCCAAGGTCAGCGTGCCGCTGCCGGTGGATGTGGTCGTGGCCAAGGCCTTTGCCGAAGACGCCGAAGCGACCGTCAAGCTGGTGGCCGATGTGGCGGAGGACGACATGATCCTCGACATCGGGCCGCAAACCGCCGCGCAGTTCGCCGAGCTGCTCAAGGCCTCCAGGACCATTCTGTGGAACGGCCCGGTCGGCGTGTTCGAATTCGACCAGTTCGGCAACGGCACCAAGGCCCTGGCCCTGGCCATCGCCGAGAGCCCGGCGTTCTCCATTGCCGGTGGTGGCGACACCCTGGCGGCCATCGACAAGTACGGCGTGGCCGAGCGCATCAGCTACATCTCCACCGGCGGCGGTGCCTTCCTCGAGTTCGTCGAGGGCAAGGTGCTGCCGGCCGTAGCCGTGCTCGAAGAGCGCGCCAA
>CALMID010000216.1 GCA_937863915.1 uncultured Pseudomonas sp. | reverse complement strand
CCTGATAGCAAAAGGGGATAACACAGGCTGGCGATATTACCCCATCCTGTTACGCTGCCACATCCCGCAATAGGCAGGATTCCACCATGCAGACACTGACTCTCGGCTGGGTCGGCCTCGGCACCATGGGCGGCCCGATGGCCGGCCACCTGGTCCGCGCCGGCCATCGCGTCCAGGCCCATAACCGCACCCCGGCCCGCGCCCGCCACTGGCGCGAGCACTATCTCCAGACAAACCAGCCGGCCGGCGAGCTCGCTGGCAGCGTCAACGATGCGGCCTACGGTGCCGACATCGTCTTCACCTGCGTCGGCGGCGATGATGACCTGCGCCAGGTCGCCCGCACCGCCTTCGCCGTGATGCAGCCCGGCAGCATCCTCGTCGACCACAGCACCACCTCGGCCAGCGTGGCGCGCGAACTGGCCAGCGAGGCCGCCGCGCGCGGTCTGCATTTCATCGATGCCCCGGTCTCCGGCGGACAGGCCGGTGCGGAGAACGGCCAGCTCGCCATCATGGCCGGCGGCGAGGCCGGCACCTTCGCCCGCATCGAACCGGTGATCGCCGCCTACGCGAAGCGCGCGCGGCTCGTCGGCCCCACCGGGGCCGGCCAGCTGACCAAGATGGTCAACCAGATCTGCTTCACGGGCGTGGTGGCCGGGCTGGCCGAGGGGCTGTTTTTCGCCGAAAAGGCCGGGCTGGACTGCCAGGCCGTGCTGGACGTGATCTCGCAGGGTGCCGCGCAATCCTGGCAGATGGACCACCGCGCGCAGACCATGCTGCGCGGCGAGTACGACTTCGGTTTCGCGGTGGACTGGGTGCGCAAGGATCTCGGCATCGTGCTCGATGAAGCCCGTGCGCTCGGCGTGGCGCTGCCCGGCGTGGCGCAGATCAACGACTGGTACGGCGAGCTGCAACAGCTCGGCCACGGCCGCAGCGACACTTCCGCCCTGCTGGAACGGTTGCGGGCACTGTAGGGGCGATTCGCGAATCGCCCTTACTTTTTCGCCGGCACCTTGAACGCCGGGCACGGCCCGCGTGAATACGTTTCCTTGCCCTCGGCATCCGTGCACTTGTTGATCGGCTTGTCGTCGACCGCCTCGGAAGCCTTGCCGACCACCGTCGCCACCGGCGCGTCGCCTGCCACCGTCTGCACCACGTCACCGCCGGCCGTGGTTTGCGCCGTCACCGCCTGCACGGCCTGGCCATCCACCAGCACCGTGCCGTCGGGGGCCACCGCGGCCGGCAACAGGCCCTGCTCGCGCTGGAACTGCGTCCACGCCAGCTGCACCGATGCCGCACTGAAGCCCTGCTCCGCCTGCACAAAAAACGCCAGCAACATCGCGAGGCCCAGCAGCTGCATCATCAGGCCGTCCCAGGCTTTTTCCCAGTTGAACACGGCAAACAGCCACTGCAGCGGCGGCAGCACAAAGCACAGCACACCCCACACCTGGCTGGTGATGAACGCCGCCACCAGCAGCATCATTGTGCCGATAGCCAGAATCAGTGAACCGCCGACCAGCAGAGGAATCATGTGTGCTCCCATGTACCCGGAAAAACGGCGCTACCTTACGCGATCTCGGCCGTTGCGCCCACTGTCACTTGTGTTTTAATGAAACAGAAGGTGCTGGATAGAGTGGAGGCTTGCGGCATGACTGCGAACCCGGAGAACACCCTGCAACAACTGGGCCGCGTGCACTACCACCGCACGTCGCTGCAGGCTGTGCTGCGCCAGCGTATGCAACCGGTGGTGGCCGAGTTCTGCCAGCCGGCACCCGCCAACGCCATTGACCCGTCCAGTCTCCGCCATTACCGCGACCAGCTGCTGCGCTATGCCGCCGAGGAACACCGCCTGCGCGAACGGCTCTGGTACAAGGCCCTGCATCGCGGCTGCTTGCCGGCGTACCGCTGGCAACTGCGCGCCAGCCTGGGCGACGGCGATGCCCTGTTCAGCCTGCCGGACCAGGCCTTCCTGATCGGCCGTGACAACCGCTGCGACCTCGTGCTGCCACTGCCGGAGATTTCCCGCTGCCACGCTGACTTGCGCCCAGAACCAGGCGGCGTGGCCGTGCGTGACCTGCAGTCCACCAACGGCATCGTCGTGAACGACCAGCGGGTGCAGGCTGCCGTGCTGCGCGCCGGTGATCGCCTCAAGCTGGGCACTGTGGATTTCGTGCTTGAGGATTGCCAGCCCGCCGACGTGGTGTTCATCGCCTGAACATTGCGCGGCCGCGCCATCCTGTCACGACCGCCAGCCAATAAAAATCCTTTATTATCAAATATTTATATATATTACTGGCGGTTTGGTGCAGCCTGCACCAACTCGTCCTCTCGTGCTGTGGAATCAATCAGGTTGCCTTGGCGGCAGTATGGCATGGCTGTGGCGTACCCGGTAAAGGAGCAACCCGACAGACTCACCTTCTGAGCCTGGCCACTCGTATAATCATCCTGAACCGCCGATTAAGGCCTGCGCGTGGTGCATGCCTGCTGGCACCCGGACCACATGGCTTACCTGCAGGCGCAACAGTTGCTCGGCAACAACAACACACTCACTGACGCCCTGCTCCTTGAGGGCTCACGCAAGGGCAGCACGGCTTACAACGCCGTGGAAACCGTGCTCAAGGGCATGGAAGTACCATTGCCCGCAGGCAGGGTGTTCCATGACAAGGATGGCCACCCGCGCAGTCATGTGCGGGTGAAGTGGTGGAAACAGAACGGCAGCTTGCGCGACCTGGCCATGGGCGCACCGCAGGAAAGCGATATCCCTGAAGACGACATCCCGCAGGAGCATCTGGTCAGCTACGGCACGGAGGAAAAGCCGTTATTCCTCGGCCACTACTGGCTGCAGGGAGAACCCGCGCCACTGGCCAGCAATGTCGCCTGCCTGGATTACAGTGTGGCCAAGCCGGGTGGCAAGCTGGTGGCTTATCGCTGGGATGGAGAGAAAATCCTCGATAGCCGTCACTTTGTTGCCGTCAACCGTTTCGAAACAGACTAGGCGACACTGCGCAGCGCTGGTTGTGGCAAGTGTTGTGTTGCACTTCCTGGACTTTAAACCTATGCCCGACATGCCCCCGACAACTCGTCACCGCTTCCTTGGCTGCCTGCTCGGCGGCGCGGTGGGCGATGCGCTGGGCGCGCCGGTCGAGTTCATGCGCCGGGCGGAGATCCTCCAGCAGTTCGGCCCGCAGGGGCTGGCGGACTATGCCCCGGCCTACGGCGGATTGGGGAGGATCACTGACGACACCCAGATGACCTTGTTCACTGCCGAAGGGCTGCTGCGCGCCTGGGTACGGGGCTGCCGGAAAGGCATCACCAGTTACCCGGGTGTGACCGCGCTCGCCTACCTGCGCTGGCTGCGCACACAGGGCGAGCGGACTCGCTTCGACCCGGGCATGGGGCCCGATACTGATGGCTGGCTGTTCCGGCAGCCCGCGCTGCATAGCCGCCGCGCGCCGGGCAATACCTGTCTCTCGGCATTGTGCGCCATGCAGCAGGCTGGTGAACCAGCCATAAACAACAGCAAGGGCTGTGGCGGGGTAATGCGGACCGCCCCGGCTGGCCTGTTTGCCTGGCGACTGGGCAGGCCGTCCTCGATTGAGGACGGTTTCCGCCTTGGCACGGAACTCGCCGCCCTCACCCACGGCCATCCCACTGGCTCACTCACCGGGGGCGTATTGGCCGCGCTGGTGATGGCGCTCGCTGATGGCGTCGCCCTTCCCGAAGGACTGGCAGCCAGCAAGGCGCTACTGTGCAAAGAGCGAAACCATGAGGAAACACTGGAGGCGCTGGAACACGCAGAATCGCTCGCGCAATCCGGTAGCGAACCGCATGCAGCGATCAGCCAACTGGGCGAAGGCTGGGTGGCGGAAGAGGCATTGGCGATATCCGTTTACTGCGCACTGGTGGCGCGTAACTTCAAGCACGGCGTGCTGCTGGCCGTGAATCATGATGGCGATTCAGACTCGACCGGCGCCATCACCGGCAACCTCCTGGGTGCACAACTCGGCATAAAAGCCATTTCGGCCAAATGGCTGGAAAAGCTGGAGTTGCGTGAAGTGATTGAGGAA
>CALMID010000215.1 GCA_937863915.1 uncultured Pseudomonas sp. | reverse complement strand
CGCTGGCCTACAACAAGGACAACCAGGAAGACAAGGAACCGCTGTTCGACGCCGCCGACACCCTGCGCGACAGCCTGCGCGCCTTCGCCGACATGGTCCCGGCGATCAAGCCGAAGAAGGACATCATGCGCGAGGCGGCCCGCCGCGGTTTCTCCACCGCGACCGACCTCGCCGACTATCTGGTACGCAAGGGTCTGCCGTTCCGCGACTGCCACGAGATCGTCGGCCACGCCGTGAAGTACGGTGTGCAAACCGGCAAGGACTTGGCCGAAATGAGCCTGGACGAGCTGCGCCAGTTCAGCGACAAGATCGAAGGCGACGTGTTCGCCGTGCTGACCCTGGAAGGCTCGGTCAACGCCCGCGACCATATCGGCGGCACCGCGCCGAACCAGGTACGCGCCGCCGTGGCCCGCGGCCAGCAACTGCTGGCCAGCCGCTGATTGCTGCACGCGCTGTCGCTCACACGACCGGCAGCGCGTGAGGCCATCACCGCCCGCATGCCAAATCTGCGTCGCCTGCTCGCGGGCCTGCTGCTGATCGCCGGCGGCCCTTGCCTGGCACATGACTGTCCGCGCGATTATCGCGTCGGTGTATCGCCGATCGGCTACAGCTATTACCTCGACGCCCAGGGCCAGCCCACCGGCTCGTCCTTCGATTTCTATGCCGAACTGAGCCGCCGCTCAGGCTGTCGCTTCAATCTGACGGCCGTGCCGCGCGCACGCTCCTGGTACCTCCTGGAAAACCAGGAAGTCGACCTGATCACCCCGACCATCCGCACCCCCGAGCGCGATCACCTCGGCGTGTTCATCGAGTACTTCCGCGGCCACAGTGACCTGCTGATCCGCCGTGAACTGGCAGCACAGATCCACTCGCTGAGCGACTTCCTCGCCCAGCCGACCCTGCAACTGGGACTGGTCCGCGGCCACTCCAACGGCCCGGCGCTGGATGAGCAGATCGCCCTGCTGGATGGCAACCGTGTTCAATACGCAGCCGACCCGCATAACGTCTTCCTGCGCCTGCAGGCCGGGCGCATCCAGGGCACCATCATGCCGGCCGGGTTGTATCAGAAGGAGGTCGACGATCTCGCCCTGCATGATCAGCTGCAGCTGATCCGTATCGCCGAAGCCGATGCCTTTGCCACCGGCGCCTACCTGTCGCGCCTGAGCATGGGGCCCGAGGAGCTTGCCCACCTGCAGCGGCACATCCAGAGCATGCTCGATGACGGCACCCTGCGCGAGCTGCTGACCCGCCGCCACGGCAAACCGCTGACCGACCGCTACTACCTGGATACGCCGGCCCCCTGACAACCCTGCCCTTGAGCGCAGGGCTATGCCACACTGGGCAGAGGGTTATTGCTGCAGCCCATGGAACCGCCATGCCTGACCATGAACGCCCGCGCTACCAGTTCAGTGCCGACCGCACCTCCGCCCGGCGCACCCTGCGCTACCGGGAAACCAATCAGGGCGACGCTGCCGAGTGTCGCCTGTGCCAACTCGACGAGGGACAAATCGACATGAACGACGCCGTACCAAGCAATGCCGAAGATGATGAAGACTTCGCCGCCGAGCGCCTGCTGGAGGCCGTGCAGAACCAGATCGATGCCGACAGCCCGCCCGCAGCCCGCGCCACCTTCAACAAGCTGACGCTGGTTGGCTACCCGGCCGAAGAAGCCCTGGAGCTGATGGCTCAGGTGCTGGCCCATGAGGTCAGCGCCATGCTCGAAGCCGACCGTCCCTTTGACCTGGCCTGGTATGAACAGGCATTGCGCGCCCTGCCCACACTGCCGGACGAGGCCTGAACATGTGGCGCGCCTCGCTCTGCCTGCTGCTGTCGCTCCTGCTGGCGACCTCGGCACGGGCAGCAGAGGCGCCGCAGATCGGCGCCGAAGACGACTGGTATCCCTACTCGGGACTGCGTGACGGGCGCCTGGGCGGCATGGCCGTGGACATCGTCCGCGCCGCCTTCAAGGCCAGCGGCACAGAAGTCGGACTGACCAGTTATCCGTACTCACGCTGCATGCATCTGGCGCAGAACGGCGTCCTGGCCGGCTGTTTCAACACCACGCCGACAGAGCAGACGCGCAGGCTCTACCGATTGTCCACGGAGCCTCTGTTCACCGACGACATCCTGATCTGGAGCCGGCGCGAACAGAGCAAGCCCCTCAGTGGACTCGACGATCTGCAGGGCAAGCGGGTCGCCGTGACTCTGGGCTACGAGTACGGCCCGGCCTTCGACGGCTACACCGGCCTGATGCGCATAGCGGTACGCCAGGACCTGTTCGGTTTCCGCATGCTGGAGCGCGGCCGGGTCGACCATGTCATCGCCTTTCGCGGCACCAGCGAACAGCTGTTTCGCGACAAGCCCGAGCTGGCCAATCTGTTCACGCCGGTCTATCTGGCCCACCGCGCCGAGCTGCACCTGAGCTTCTCGCGCCGCCACCCGCAGGCCGAGCAACTGCTGGCCCGTTTCGACGAGGGCATGCGGCAGATTCGCCGCAACGGGCGCTACGACGAGATCATCTGGCTCTGGCGCCATCCGGCCACTGCGGCAGCCAGCCACTAGGCGACTAGCGTCGCCAGCGCCTAGACTGGAAAAGCGGCCACGTACCGCGCCCTCATTTCTGCCGTGGAGGCACCCATGACGTTTACTCCCGATATGATCGCCGAACTGGAACTGCTGGCCCTGTACAACCTGGACAACCACCAGGAAGGTCTCAAGGTGCATAACAATGCCAATTCCAAGGCAATCGGTGCCGTCACCCGCCTGCATCAGAAAGGCCTGATCAGCGCCGCCGATGGCGGCTACCTGACCAGCCTCGGCCTGGATGCCGCCGAGCATGCCCAGGCTCTGCTGACCATTCTCAACTCCAAGCCCTAAAGCGTCGGGCCAGGCAGACGATATAGCGGGACCTGACCCGCGCCGGATGGAATGCAGTCCATGATCCGCCACTCGCACATCCATCTGGATATCGACGAAGGCATCGACCGCAAGGAGCTGGCGCGCCTGCGTGGGCGCTTCCTCAGCCTCAACCAGACCCGCCTGCAGCGTGCCAGCAGCGCCCTGTCGACCCGCCAACAGCTGGTCCTGCGCCTGCTGCCGCTGCTGTTCCACGTCAATCATCCGCTGCTGCCGGGCTATGTTTCGGCCAGCACTCCGGCTGGTCTCAGCGGCTTCGAGCCGGACGACGACCTGCTGGCCGAAGCCCAGCGCCTGACCCGTTCGTTCAGCTACAAACCCCGTCGCGGCAACCCGCCACAGCCGATCCAGGCACTGTTTCTCATGGGCAGCCTGGGCACCGTGGCCCAGGCCGAGCAAAGCGACCTCGACCTGTGGGTCTGCCACTCGCCGGACTTGTCCGCCACCGAAGTCGCCGAACTGCAGCGCAAATGCCAGCAGCTGGAAGCCTGGGCCTCCGAGCAGGGCGCCGAGCTGCACTGTTTCCTGATCAACCCCGGCACCTTCAGCCGCGAGGATCGCGAAGCCCGGCTGACCTCCGACGACTGCGGCACCACCCAGCACTACCTGCTGCTCGACGAGTTCTACCGCACCGCCATCTGGCTGGGCGGGCGCACCCCGCTGTGGTGGCTGGTGCCGGTTCAGGACGAGGCACGCTACACCGAGTTCACCCAGGCCCTGCTGAGCAAACGCTTCGTCCGCGCCGACGAGGTCATCGACCTCGGCCACCTGGCCCACATCCCGCCCAGCGAGTTTATCGGCGCCGGCATGTGGCAGCTGTTCAAGGGCATCCACTCGCCGTTCAAGTCGGTGCTCAAGCTGCTGCTGACCGAGGTCTACGCCAGCGAATACCCCAACACCCGCTGCCTGTCGCTGCGCTTCAAGGAGGCGGTATTCGCCAATCAGCTGGATGCCGACGAGCTTGATCCGTACATGGTCATTTACCGCCGCCTGGAGGAATACCTCGGCCAGCGCGGCGAGCAGGAACGCCTGGAGCTGGTGCGCCGCTGCCTGTACCTGAAGGTCGGCAAGAAGCTCAGCAAGCCGCCGCGCAACCGCAAGAAGAGCTGGCAGCGTCTGCTGCTGGAACGCCTGACCGCCGACTGGAACTGGGACCAGCGCCAGTGGGAACGCCTGGATGCCCGCGACAGCTGGAAGGTCCGCCAGGTACAGAGCGAACGCCGCGCCCTGGTCAACGAGCTGACCTACACCTACCGCTTCCTTGCCCAGTTCGCCCGCCAGTTGCAGGTCGCCAGCCCGCTGAGCGGCCGCGACATGGGCATCCTCGGGCGGCGCCTGTACGCCGCCTTCGAGCGCAAGGCCGGCAAGGTCGAATTCATCAACCCCGGCATCGCCCCGGACCTGGCCGAGGAGCTGCTCAGCCTGGTGCAGTGCCCGAGCCCCGAGGATGACCAGGAGCAGCAGTGGGCGCTGTTTGCCGGTAGCCTGACCGGCAGCGAGTGGCAGGATCACTCGCCGCTCAAGCGCAGCCGCCACCTGATCGAACTGCTGGCCTGGGCGCAGCGCAACGGCGTGATCGACAACAGCTCGCGGATATCCATCCAGCCAGGCGCCAGCGACCTCAACGATTTCGAACTGTCCAACCTGCTCGGCAGCCTGCAGCACAGCTTTGCCCTGCCGCTACCGGAGGTGGACGACCAGGCCCTGCTCGAACCGAGCCGGCCGAGCGAGGTGCTGCTGCTGGTCAACGTCGGCCTCGACCCGCTGCGCCAGCACAGCCAGCAGAACATCCACATGACCAGCGAACGCACCGACTCGCTGGGCTACGCCGGCCTGCGCGAGAATCTGGTGCTGAGTCTGGATCAGGTCTGCCTGAACAGCTGGAACGAGCTGCAGGTCAGCCGCTACGACAGCGCCAACGCCCTGCTCGACAGCCTGCGCGACTACCTCAATGCCCTGCCGGCCAGCGGCCCGGCACCGCGCCTGCAGGTACGCTGTTTCTGCCGCAACCGCGCGCCGGCTATCGCCCGCCGGGTCGAGGAGCTGTTCCAGGAAGTCATCGCCTGCCAGAGCAGCGGGCGCAGCCGCTTCCTCCTGCAGATTCAGCAGCGCTTCTACCTGTTCGATCTGACTCCCGGCCAGGTCAGCTACCAGGCGGTCAACGGCATCGCCGCCCTGATCAGCCTGCTCGGCGAGGAACAGAGCGATTTCAGCCCGCTGGCCCTGGACCGCCATGCTCTGGAAGGTGAAGACCTGGCGCTGATCCTGCCGCAGGGCAAGCCTGGCTGCGTGCAGGTGTTCTACCGCCGCGATGGCGAGGAAGCCGAACTGCATGTGCTGGATGAGCGCAACGCACTGTGGCGCCAGCGCCTGCCGTTCCGCGACGAACAGAGCCTGCTGACTCCGCTGCAGCGCTTCCTCAGCTCGGTGCAGCAGCGCCAGAGTGCGCTGAAATCACTCAGCGACCTGCCCGGCCAGCCGCTGGAACTGCGCTACTACGAACTGCTGCCGCCCCTGCCGGGTCGCGCCCAGAGCCTGGAGCGCCGCGGTGCGCCGCAACAGGCCGAGCGCCAGCCCTACTACCCGGTGCAGGCGATCATCGAGCAGAGTGCCGGCAACCGCCGGCACGTCACCCTGTACTGCAACCACCGTGAGTTTTCCGAGCTGGAATACGGCGCCGGGCTGTTCCCGGCGGTGGCCCGGCACATTCTCGCCCAACGCGAAGGCGGCCAACGCTATCCCTGCTACATCACCGACCTTGATCTCTCCGCCACCCCTGGCGGAGCCGCGGTGGAGACCCTGCACTACCTGCGCTACAAGGCCGAGCTGGAACAGGCGCTGAATCAGGCCCTGCAGGAGGCCTGACCAGGCTCAGTGCTGGTAGGCACCGGCCGCTTCGGGCTGATATTCCACGGCCAGCAGGGTCAGGCGCAGCGGCTTACCGGCCGGTCCCGGCCAGTCGATCTGCTGGCCCACCGACAGACCGAGCAGGGCACAGCCGACCGGCGCGAGGATCGACACGTGTCCTTCCGCGCCGGCGTCCTCGGGAAACACCAGAGTCAGGTGGTAATCCTTGCCGCTGCTTTCCTCGCGGCAATGCACCCGCGAATTCATCGTCACCACACCGGCCGGCACCTCGTCATGGCCCACTACCTGGGCCCGCGCGAGCTCCGTTTCCAGGGCGCGGGCACTCGGGCCGAAGTCCTCCAGGCTGTCGAGCAGACGCTCCAGGCGCTGCAGGTCGAGACGGGTGATGGTGATCGGCGGGTTGAGACTCATGGTGTGTACGGCGCTCCTCATGACAAAAAAGAAAACCCCGCCCGAAGGCGGGGTTTGCTGAACGACTGGTCAGATAGATCCGACCGTACCACAGGCGGGGGAATAAGCAAGACCGCTGGGTCAGCGCGCCGCGCGTGCCTGCCGCCGGGTCTGCGCAGCGGCGCAGATGGCCTGGCGCCGCGCCGCATCGGCCGGGCCCCACTCAAGGATTTCGCTGAGGCTGCGACCGCAACCGAGGCAGATGTCCTGCGCATCCAGGCAACACTGGCGCACGCAGGGCGAGGCCGGGCCGGCAGAAAGCGGCCCGCTGGCGGGGTCAGAGGTCTTCGAACTCAATGGCTTCACCGGCCTGCTCGGCGGTGACGCGCAACAGCAGCTCGCCCAGCGGCTCGTCATTGCTGTCGCACAGCCAGCGCTGGCTCTCGGCGTCGTAGTCGAAATGGAAGCCACCGGAGCGCGCCGCCACCCACAGCTGACGCAGCGGCTCCTGACGGCTGAAGATCAGCTGGCTGCCATTCTCGAAACGCACGGTGAGCACGCCGGCACTGTTTTCCAGATCGATATCCAGATCGCAGTCATCCAGCACATCCTCGATCGCCTGCTGGGTGGCATCGACCAGGTCATGGAACCGCGCTTCACTCAAACTCATTACCGCACCCTCAGAAAATGTTGCCTGCATCCGCAGGTTGATTAGCTACTCAGTATCCCCAAGCCGGACCGCTTTGGCACGCTCAATTGTGCTGGCGGCGGTATTCGGCCGGCGTCTGCCCGGTCCAGCGGCGGAAGGCGCGGGCCAGCGAACCGGCCTCACTGAAGCCGACCAGGAAGGCGATATCGGCCAGCTCCAGCGCCGGGTCGCGCAGGTAGTGCAGCACCAGTTGCTGGCGGGTTTCATCGACCAGCTGGCTGAACGACAGCCCCGCTTCGCGCAGGCGCCGCTGCAGAGTGCGCGGGCTCAGCGCCAGCTGCGCGGCCAGCTGTTCCAGCTCAATACCCTGCTCCGGCAACTGCCGCGCCAGCAGCGTGCGAGCGCGGTCGAGCACGCTGTGACCCTGTTCGATCTCGCTGAGCCGGCGGTCGGCGTAGGCGTCCAGCATCAGGCGCACCTGGGCGTCGGCCTGGCCCAGCGGCACCGCCAGCAGGCGCTTGGGAAAGATCAGCGCATTCTGTGCCTGGGCAAACTTCACCGGGCAGCGAAAGATGCGCTGGTGCTCACGGGTATCGGCCGGTGCCGCATGCTGGAAGTGCACCTCCAGCGGCGGCTCGTCGAGTCCGGTGACCCAGTGGCCAAAAGTCACCCAGCCAGCCAGCGTCTCCTCGGCGATCTGCCGTTGCTGCTGCGGCAACAGCGGTGTCCAGCGATGCACCACCAGCGGCTCCGGGCTGTCGCCCTGCGGCCAGTCCTCCAGCTCGATATGCCCCAGATTGCCGACCAGCGCGGCATAGCGGGCCTGCCGGTGTAGCGCATCGGCCAGGGTCGGACAGCTCATGATCAGGTAACCGAGCACGCCGTAGTAACCGGGACGAATGGCTTCGCCCAGGTGCAGGCCGAGGCAGTCGTCGCCACTCAGACGCACACCCTGGCCCAGCAGTTCCAGGTAGGTGCTAGCGGCGATGCGCTGGTCGCGCTGAGTCAGAATCTCCGGGCTGAGCTGGGCCAGCGCCAGCAGCTGCGCCGGCTCGATGCCCAGGCGGGCGAGATAGTCGACCAGCCCCTGCAGGTACGCCACGGAAACCGAGCTGGCCAGTGTCGCCAACGGCTGCATATCCACTCCTTGTTGATTCACGCGCCGACAGCCTGCCACAAGCAGGCCCGGCCTGGGCAGTCATCCCCCGTCAAAGGCCCGCCAGACGGGCTTGGCAGCGCATAGGCAAGGCGCCGGGGGGTCGGTATACTCCGGGCCATTCACGATTTTGCAAAGGATTCCGCCATGAAGCGCCTGCTGCTTCCCTTCCTCGCCCTCGTCGTCCTCGCCGGTGCCCTGACCGGCTGCGGCCAGAAAGGTCCGCTGTACCATCCGGATGACCAAGACGCCGTCAAAGAACGCGACAAAGACGTCTTTCTCTAAGGGGTAATCATGGAAGCTTTCTCCCGCCGCGACGGCCAGCTGTTCGCGGAAGGCGTGGCCCTGTCCGCCATTGCCGAGCGCTTCGGCACGCCGACCTACGTTTACTCGCGCGCTCATATCGAGGCGCAGTACCGCGCCTATGCCGATGCCCTGAGCGGTATCCCGCACCTGGTGTGCTTTGCCGTCAAGGCCAACTCCAACCTCGGCGTGCTGAATGTGCTGGCCCGCCTGGGCGCCGGTTTCGACATCGTTTCGCGTGGCGAGCTGGAGCGGGTACTGGCCGCCGGCGGCAAGCCTGACCGGATCGTGTTCTCCGGTGTCGGCAAGAGCCGTGACGACATGCGCCGCGCGCTGGAAGTCGGCGTGCACTGCTTCAACGTCGAATCCACCGTCGAGCTGGAGCGCCTGCAGGTCGTTGCCGCCGAGCTGGGCAAGGTTGCCGCGATCTCCCTGCGGGTCAACCCGGACGTCGATGCCGGTACCCACCCGTACATCTCCACCGGCCTCAAGGAAAACAAGTTCGGCATCGCCATCGCCGACGCGGAAGCCGTCTATGCCCGCGCCGCCGAACTGCCGAACCTCAAGGTGGTCGGTGTCGACTGCCATATCGGTTCGCAGCTGACCACCCTGCCGCCCTTCCTCGACGCCCTCGATCGCCTGCTGGCGCTGATCGACCGTCTGGCCGCCCGCGGCATCCGCATCGAGCACCTCGACCTGGGTGGCGGCCTCGGCGTGCGCTACAAGGACGAAACCCCGCCGCTGGCCGGTGACTACATCGCCGCCGTGCGCGAGCGCATTGCCGGGCGCAATCTGGCACTGGTGTTCGAGCCTGGCCGCTCCATCGTGGCCAACGCCGGCGTGCTGCTGACCCGCGTGGAATACCTCAAGCACACCGAACACAAGGACTTCGCCATCATCGATGCGGCGATGAACGACCTGATCCGCCCGGCCCTGTACCAGGCCTGGATGGACGTGGTGCCGGTCAGCCCGCGCGCCGGTGAAGCCCGCGCCTACGACTTGGTCGGCCCGATCTGCGAGACCGGCGACTTCCTGGCCAAGAACCGCGAGCTGGTGCTCGAAGAAGGCGACCTGCTGGCCGTGTGCTCGGCCGGTGCCTACGGCTTCGTCATGAGCTCCAACTACAACACCCGCGGCCGTGCCGCCGAGGTGCTGGTGGACGGCGAACAGGCCTTCGAAGTGCGCCGTCGCGAGACGCTCGAGGAACTCTATGCCGGCGAAAGCCTGCTGCCGGAGTAAGCGACCATGCTGCTGCGCTTTACCAAGATGCACGGCCTGGGCAACGACTTCATGGTCCTCGACCTGATCAGCCAGCACGCGCACATCCAGCCCAAGCACGCCAAGCAGTGGGGCGACCGGCACACCGGCGTCGGTTTCGACCAGCTGCTGATCGTCGAGGCGCCGACCAGCCCGGACGTGGACTTCCGCTACCGCATCTTCAACGCCGACGGTTCGGAAGTGGAGCAATGCGGCAACGGCGCGCGCTGCTTCGCGCGCTTCGTCATGGACAAGCGCCTGACCACCAAGAAGTGCATCCGCGTGGAAACCAAGAGCGGCGTCATCGAGCTCAACCTGCGCCCGGACGGTCAGGTCTGCGTGGACATGGGCGCCCCCCGCCTGGCGCCGGCCGGCATCCCCTTCCCGGCCGACGCCGAAGCCCTGAGCTACCCGGTGGAGGTCGACGGTCAGCTGGTTGAACTGGCCGCAGTATCCATGGGCAACCCGCACGCCGTGCTGCGTGTCGACAACGTCGACAGCGCGCCGGTGCACAGCCTGGGGCCGAAGCTGGAGCACCATCCGCGCTTCCCGCAGCGGGTCAATGTCGGCTTCCTGCAGGTGCTCGACCGCCATCAGGCCCGCCTGCGTGTGTGGGAGCGTGGCGCCGGCGAAACCCAGGCCTGTGGCACCGGCGCCTGCGCCGCCGCCGTGGCGGCGATTCGCCAGGGCTGGATGGATTCGCCCGTGCAACTGGAGCTGCCCGGTGGCAAGCTGTCCATCGAGTGGGCAGGCGCAGGGCAGCCGGTTATGATGACCGGACCCGCCGTCCGCGTGTACGAAGGTCAGATCCGTCTATGAGCGAACACCATCAGGAACCCGCCGAGCTGGATAGCGAACAGGTCGCTGCCTACCTGCGTCGCCATCCGGAATTCTTCGTCGATCACGAAGAACTGATCACCGAGCTGCGCATCCCGCACCAGCCCGGCGAGGCGGTTTCTCTGGTGGAGCGCCAGGTCAAACTGCTGCGCGAGCGCAACATCGAGATGCGCCATCGCCTGTCGCAGCTGATGGACGTGGCCCGCGACAACGACCGCCTGTTCGACAAGACCCGCCGCCTGGTGCTGGCCCTGCTCGATGCCAACAGCCTCGACGAAGTGGTCAGCGCGGTGGAGGACAGCCTGCGCCATGAGTTCCAGGTGCCCTTCGTCAGCCTGATCCTGTTCAGCGACAACGGCCTGCCGGTCGGCCGCTGCGTCAGCAGCGCCGAAGCCCATCAGGCCATCGGCGGCCTTCTCGCCGGTGGCAAGACCGTGTGCGGCGTACTGCGCCCCAACGAACTGAGTTTCCTGTTCGGCGATGACGAGGCCGCACAGATCGGCTCGGCCGCCGTGGTCAGCCTGACTCACCAGGGCCTGCATGGCGTGCTGGCGATCGGCAGCAGCGACCCGCAGCACTACAAGAGCAGCCTGGGCACCCTGTTCCTCGCCTACCTGGCCGAGGTCATCGCCCGCGTCCTGCCGCGCTTCGCCAACCCCCTGCGTTCGGTGCGCTAACGCGCCGTGCGCGAAGCCCTCGACGCCTACCTCGAACACCTGCGCCGCGAACGCCAGGTTTCCCCGCACACCCTGGCCGCCTACCAGCGCGACCTGCTCAAGCTGCTGCCATTGGCCGAGCAGGATGGCCTGCAGACCTGGAACGAGCTGGACAGCGCGCGCCTGCGCCGGATGATCGCCCGCCTGCATCAGCAGGGACTATCCGGACGTAGCCTGGGCCGCCTGCTCTCGGCGGTACGCGGGCTGTACCAGTACCTGCTGCGTGAAGGTCTGTGCCGCCATGACCCGGCCAACGGCCTGAGCCCGCCCAAGAGCGAGCGTCGCCTGCCGCGCGCCCTGGATGCCGATCGCGCGCAGCAGCTGCTCGATGGCGGTGTCGAGGATGATTTCATTGCCCGCCGCGACCAGGCGCTGCTGGAACTGTTCTACTCCTCCGGACTGCGCCTGGCCGAACTGGTCAGC
>CALMID010000214.1 GCA_937863915.1 uncultured Pseudomonas sp. | reverse complement strand
CGAAAAAGCGCAGTTTACGAGTGGTAAATGAGCATTTTGAGCCTGTTTTTAACGCCGCGATGGCAACGCAGGTAGTTTTTCAACAGCCTGCTGAGGCGCGCCCCAGCGCTGGCGTTTTCACCAGCGCTGGGGTAAATCTGCGCGCCTCGTTCGCAGGAGGCGCCGCATGAGCCCGCAATCCCCCGCCGTTGAAGCCATCCAACTCGACTCGCTGGCCGCCTGGCGCATCCGCCACGGCGATGCCGAGCTGCTGCTGGCGCAGCAGGGCGCGCAGATTCTCAGCTACCGCCGGGGCAGCCAGCCGCCGCTGATCTGGCTCAGCGAGCAGGCCGCCTACCAGCGCGGACAGGGCGTGCGCGGCGGGGTGCCGGTGTGCTGGCCCTGGTTTGGCGATCTGACACGCAATCCGCCAGCCGTGCAGGCGATGGTCAGCGGCGAAGCGCCCTTCCACGGACTGGTGCGCACGCTGGACTGGCAACTGGATGAGGTAGAGCAGCTCGATACGGGCGTGCGCGTCAGCCTGTCACTGCCCAGCGGCAGCGCCCTGCCCGGCTGGCAGGGTACGGTGCAGCCGTGCCTGCAGCTGACCCTGGGCGATGACCTGCTCATCGAGCTGCACAATGCCAACACTGGCCAGCAAACAGCGGCCATCAGCCAGGCCCTGCACAGCTACTTCGCCATCAGCGATATCCAACAGGTGCAACTGCACGGGCTGGACGGCTGCCGCTATATCGAGACGCTGGAAGACTGGGCCGAGCGTCGCCAGCAGGGCGACCTGGAATTTGCCGGCGAAACCGACCGTATCTATCTCGATGTGCCGGCACGCCTGGAACTGCTCGACCACGGCTGGCAGCGCCGGCTGGTGCTGGAGGTCAGCGGCTCGCGTTCGGCCATCGTCTGGAACCCGTGGATCGACAAGGCCGGGCGCCTGTCGCAGTTCGCCGCGGACGCCTGGCAGCGCATGCTGTGCATCGAAACCGCCAACGTCTGGGACGACTGCCTGCAGCTGGCGCCGGGCGAAAGCCACTGCCTGAGCCTGCGCCTGAGCAGTCAGGCGCTCTAAAGGTCGGCGTCTTCGACCAGCCGCACCCGCGTGGCGGTCATGGTGTAGGCGGCATCGGCAAGGTCATTGCTGACCGCCTCGATCTTCAGCGGTCCCTCGACCCACAGCGGCGCGTAGATATCGTCGAGGCTGATGCCCTTGGCGTAGCGCACCAGCACGATCTGGTTCGGCGGCGGCGGCGGCACGTGGATGCAGGCGCCCGGATAGGGCACCAGGAAAAACAGGGTGCTGCGGCCCTGGGCATCATTTTCCAGCGGCACCGGGTAGCCGCCGAGACGGATGCGTTGGCCATTGAGCTTGGCCACCGTCTTGCTGGAATACATCACCGGCGGCAGGCTCTGCTCGCGCTGACGCAGGCCACCCTGACTGGAGAAGCCATCGGCGGTTTCCGGGCTGTCGTGGCTGATCTCCGGCATGGTTTCCAGCGCGCGCTGGTCTTCCGGCGGCATCAGGTCGAGCCAGTCGGTTTCCGCCAGCTCGGCCTGAGCCAGCAACGGCAGCAGCAACAGGGACAACAGCAGTCGACGCATGGGGCTCTTCCTTTTGCGGCGGAACCGGCGGCGAACCGCCGGTAACGATCAACCCTGAATCAGGGCCTCGACCTCGGCAATACGCGCCTTGAGCGTTGCCATGTCCTTGCAACGCAGGGTGGCATGGCCAACCTTACGCCCGGCTTTGAAGGCCTTGCCGTAGTGGTGCAGGTGGCAATCGGCAATCGCCGTCACCTTCTCCACAGCCGGCACTTCGCCGAGGAAGTTGAGCATGGCGCTTTCACCGACCTTGGCGGTCGAGCCCAGCGGCAGGCCGGCGACGGCGCGCAGGTGGTTCTCGAACTGGCTGCACTCGGCGCCTTCGATGGTCCAGTGCCCGGAGTTGTGCACGCGCGGGGCGATCTCGTTGGCCTTCAGGCCGCCGTCGACTTCGAAGAACTCGAAGGCCAGCACGCCAACGTAATCCAGCTGTTTGAGCACGCGGCCGACATAATCCTCGGCCAGCGCCTGCAGCGGATGCTCGGTGCTGGCGATGGACAGGGCCAGCACGCCGCTGTCGTGACGGTTGTGCACCAGCGGGTAGAAACGGGTTTCACCATCGCGGGCACGCACGGCGACCAGCGACACTTCGCCGGTGAAGGGCACGAAGCCTTCGAGGATGCACGGCACGCTGCCCAGTTCGGCAAAGGCGCCAACCACGTCTTCGGGCTTGCGCAGGACCTTCTGGCCCTTGCCGTCGTAACCCAGGGTACGGGTCTTCATCACGGCCGGCAGGCCGATGGCGGCCACGGCGGCGTCGAGGTCGGCCTGGGACTGGATATCGGCAAAGTCCGGGGTGGGAATGCCGAGGTCCTTGAACATCGACTTCTCGAACCAGCGGTCACGGGCGATGCGCAGCGCTTCGGCGCTCGGATACACCGGGACGAACTGGGAGAGGAAAGCCACGGTCTCGGCCGGCACGCTTTCGAACTCGAAGGTCACCAGATCGACATCATCGGCCAGGCGACGCAGGTGCTCGTGGTCGTTGTAGTCACCGCGCAGGTGCTCGCCCAAAGCCTGGGAGCAGGCGTCCGGCGCCGGGTCGAGGAAGGCGAAACTCATGCCCAGCGGCGTACCCGCCAGAGCCAGCATGCGGCCCAGCTGGCCGCCACCAATGACACCGATCTTCATAGTTCAGGCCCCTGTCAGGAACGCGGATCCGGGTTTTCCAGCACCGTTTCGGTCTGCTCGGTGCGGAACTGCTTGAGCGCGGCATGGAACTGCGGGTGCTGGTGACCCAGGATGCTGGCAGCCAGCAGCGCGGCATTCACGGCACCGGCCTTGCCGATGGCCAGGGTGGCGACCGGGATGCCGGCCGGCATCTGCACGATGGACAGCAGCGAGTCGACACCCGAGAGCACGGCCGACTGGACCGGCACGCCGAGCACCGGCAGGTGGGTCTTGGCCGCGCACATGCCCGGCAGGTGGGCGGCGCCACCGGCACCGGCGATGATCACCTGGATGCCACGGGCTTCGGCCTGTTCGGCGTACTGGAAGAGCAGATCCGGGGTACGGTGGGCGGAAACCACCTTGACCTCATTGGGGATGCCCAGCTTGTCCAGCATCTCGACGGTGTGACAAAGGGTGCTCCAGTCGGATTTGGAGCCCATGATCACGCCTACCAGTGCGCTCATCGTCTTGCCTCTTGCTCGGGCGCCGGAGTGGCGCGACAAAAACCAACAAGCCACGCAAAGGGCGTGGCTTGTCATGTTCGGTTCCGGCACAGCGGGCGGGCTGGCCTGGAGGCGGCGCAGTATACCGGAAAGGCACCGATGTCGCCCCCCCGCGATGACCGTTCGTCCAGAGGCCAGGTCGCCTCAGGATTCGCTGCTGGCCGCCGCCACCTGGAGGTTGTGACGCAGCTCGCCGAGGTCGTCACGATCATCGTCGGCCAGGCGCGCAATCAGGTCTTCCAGCTGGGTGAACAGGCTGGCCATCACCGTCACCAGCTGCGGATCGAACTGCTTGCCGGACTGTTCAAGGATATAGGCCTGAGCCGCCTCGGCACTCCACCCGTTTTTGTAGGGCCGCGGCGATCGCAGCGCGTCATACACATCGCTGAGCGCGACAATCCGCGCCGCCAGCGGAATATCCTCGCCCTTGAGGCCCTGCGGGTAGCCGGAACCATCCCAGCGCTCATGTTGATGCAGGGCAATCTCGGCAGCCAGATCGGTCAACGGCGAGTGCTGCTCATCGAAAAGAATCTCGTAACCGATGCGTGCATGGTGGTTCATGATCTCGCGCTCGGCGGGAGTAAAGGGGCCGGGCTTGCCGAGGATGGCATCGGGGATGCCGATCTTGCCGACATCGTGCATC
>CALMID010000213.1 GCA_937863915.1 uncultured Pseudomonas sp. | reverse complement strand
GCGCGCAGACCGGTTTCGGCCTGTCCCAGGGCCTGCATATCGCCCTTCTGGCTGGCGCTGGCCACGGCATTGCGCGCGGCGATTACCTGCTCCAGGGTGGTGCGCTCGTGCTGCATGTACTGCTTGCAGGTTTCCACCAGCTTGGGCAGTTCTTCATGGCGCTGCTTGAGCAGCACGTCGATATTCGACCAGGCCTTGCTCACCCCGTGCTTGAGGCGGACCAGCGCGTTGTACAGGGTGACCGCATAGGCGGCGACGAGAAACAGGACAACCAGAACGGCAACAGTGGTCAGGCTCATGCAGGCTTCTCCCTGAGGGCTGCGAAAGATTCCGGCCGATTCTACCGGCAAATGCCGCCCCCACACTGCCAGCCTGAGCACAGCGGGAGAAAATCCGCGGTCAGGCTTTACAGTTAATGCAAATATTTCGCATTATACTCACGTTTCTTATATCCCTCGCCGCGCCAGACCAGAAGGAATCACCATGCTTCGTAAGCCTTGGGCCGCAGCCAGCCTGCTCGCCGTTGCCATCACCCTCGCCGGTTGCGGCGAAGAAAAGACCCCGGCCAACACCGCAGCCACTACTCCGGCTGCCAGCAGCGCGGTGGGTGCCGGCGCCGGCCAGGCCGTGGTCAAGCACTATGGCGATCTGGCCCTGGCCGTATTCAGCGATGCCCTGAGCACCGCCCAGAACCTGCAGAAGGCGGTCGACGCCCTGCTCGCCCAGCCGAACGATGCCACCCTCAAGGCTGCCCGCGAAGCCTGGCTGGCCGCGCGCAAGCCGTACATGCAGAGCGAAGTGTTCCGCTTCGGCAACCCGGTGGTCGACGACTGGGAAGGTCAGCTCAACGCCTGGCCGCTGGACGAAGGCCTGATCGACTACGTGGCCAAGGATTACCAGCATGCCCTGGGCAACCCGGGCGCGCAGGCCAACATCATTGCCAACCGTGAGCTGCAGGTGGGCGAAGACAAGATCGACGTGAGCACCATCAACGCCGAACTGCTGGCCAGCCTGAATGAACTGGGCGGCTCCGAAGCCAACGTCGCCACCGGCTACCACGCCATCGAATTCCTCCTCTGGGGCCAGGACCTCAACGGCACCAACCCCGGCGCCGGCAATCGCCCGGCCACTGACTTCGCCCAGGGCGAGGCCTGCACCGGCGGCAACTGCGAGCGTCGCGCCGAGTTCCTCAAGGCCGCCACCGGCCTGCTGGTCAGCGACCTGGAATACATGGTCGGCCAGTGGCAGGCCGGCAAGGCCGACAACTACCGCGCCAAGCTGGAAGCCGAGCCGGCCGACAGCGGCCTGCGCAAGATGCTGTTCGGCATGGGCAGCCTGTCCCTGGGCGAGCTGGCCGGTGAGCGCATGAAAGTCGCGCTGGAAGCCAACTCCACCGAAGACGAGCACGACTGCTTCAGCGACAACACCCACAACTCGCACTTCTTCAACGCCAAGGGCATCCGCAACGTCTACCTGGGCGAGTACCAGAAGGTCGACGGCAGCACCCTGACCGGCCCGAGCCTGTCCAGTCTGGTGGCCAAGGCCGATGCCCAGACCGACAGCACCCTCAAGGCAGACCTGGAGGCGACCGAAGGCAAGCTGCAAGCCCTGGTGGACAGCGCCAACAACGGCCAGCACTTCGATCAGCTGATCGCCGCCGACAACAGCGCCGGCCAGCAGATCGTCCGCGACGCCATTGCCGCGCTGGTCAAGCAGACCGCCGCCATCGAGCAGGCCTCGGCCAAGCTGGGCATCAACGAACTGAAGCCGGATACCGCCGACCACCAGTTCTGATCCACCTGCCGCCACGCGAACGGGATGCCCTGCGGCATCCCGTTTGTTTTTCCACCAGGGTGCGACGCCATGCCACCGACGTTAATCGCAATTGTTCTTATTTGACCAAGCGCTAGCTGTTACCCTGTCGCCCTCGTTTCCCCCCGGTATTCGCCATGCCTGTTTCGCCTCGTCTCCTGCCGCTGCTGCTGGCCGCCCTGTTGGCCGGCTGCGATGCCCAGCAGACCGATTTCAGCCGCGCCGAGCCGGGTGAAGCGCTGTCTGGCGGCAACGCCAGCGTGGCCCAGGCCGACCACAACGCCTTCTCCCTGCCCTCGGCCAACCTGACGCCGGTGCGCCGCCTGGACTTCAGCGTCGGCAACAGTTTCTTCCGCGCGCCCTGGGTCATCGCGCCCTCGACCACCACCGCCCGCGACGGCCTCGGCCCGCTGTTCAACACCAACGCCTGCCAGAACTGCCATATCAAGGATGGTCGCGGTCACCCACCGGCAGCCAACGCGCCAAGCGCCGTGTCGATGCTGCTGCGCCTGTCGATTCCTGCCGAGCCAGGCCAGGAGGCCCAGCTGCAGCGCCACGGTGTGATCGCCGAACCCACCTACGGCGGCCAGCTGCAGGACATGGCCATCCCCGGCCACGCACCGGAAGGCAGAATCCGCCTGGACTGGCAGACGCACCGCATCACCCTGGCCGACGGCAGCGAAGTCGAGCTGCGTCAGCCAAAACTGCAACTCAGCGACCTCGGCTATGGCCCCCTGCACCCGCAGACGCAATTCTCCCTGCGTATTGCCCCGCCGATGATCGGCCTCGGCCTGCTCGAAGCCATTGCCGATGCCGACCTGCTGGCCCTGGCCGACCCCGATGACCGCAATGGCGACGGCATCAGCGGCCGCGCCAATCAGGTGTGGGATGACGCACGCGGACAGAGCGTGCTTGGCCGCTTCGGCTGGAAGGCCGGGCAGCCCACCCTGAACCAGCAGAACGCCCACGCCTTTGCCGGCGACATGGGCCTGACCACCTCGCTGCTGCCGGCCGATGACTGCACCGCCGCGCAGGCCGCCTGCCAGCAGATGCCCAACGGCGGCAGCCCCGAGGTCAGCGACAACATCCTCGCCAGCGTGCTGTTCTACAGCCGCAACCTGGCCGTCCCGCAACGCCGCCAGGTCGACGCGCCGCAGGTGCTCAAGGGCAAGGCGTTGTTCCATCAGGCCGGCTGCGCCAGTTGCCACACGCCGAAGTTCGTCACCCGCGCCGACGCCGCAGAGCCCGAACTCGCGGGTCAGACCATTCGCCCCTACAGCGACCTGCTGCTGCACGACATGGGCCCCGGCCTTGCCGACCAGCGCCCCGAGTTTCTCGCCAGCGGCCAGGAGTGGCGGACCCCGCCGCTGTGGGGCATTGGTCTGACGCAGCAGGTCAGTGGCCATACCCAATTCCTTCACGATGGCCGGGCGCGTAATCTG
>CALMID010000212.1 GCA_937863915.1 uncultured Pseudomonas sp. | reverse complement strand
GACGGCCACGAACTTATGGTCGGGGGCGTTGCACGCCTTAATGCCCTATTTTGGTGCCTGGTTGCTCGACTGCCCGGCAAGCGGGCCCTCTGCGCGGGGCCTGGCCAAGTTGGCAGAAAATCTGCAGTTCATATTGGGCTGCTAAACAACAAGAAAAGCCCTGCAGTCGGAGGGCAAGGCCCAGGAGTTCTGCATGAAAAGCGTATCGGAGATTCTCAAGAAGAAGGTGCTGCACACCAGCATCGTCAGCGTCACGCCGGAGACCACCGTGCTGGAGGCCGTGACCATCATGGCCGACAGCGACATCAGTGCGCTGATGGTGCTCAGGGGCGAGCAGGTCGAAGGCATCATCACCGAGCGCGACTTCGTCCGTCGCGTCGCCCGCCTGGAGCGCTCGGCCTATGCCACCACCGTCGGCGAGGTGATGACCAGCAGCCTGATCACTGTCGGCCCGCAGGATCGCACCCGCTACTGCATGCAGCTGATGATCGAGCGCAACCTGCGCCACCTGCCGGTGCTGGAGGACGGCAAGCTGGTCGGCCTGCTGTCCATCCGCGACCTGGTCAAGGACGTGGTGGCCGAACAGGAAGGCCTGATCCAGCATCTGGAGCAGTACATCCGCGGCGAATAGCGGTGGTGGCGAATTGCTTCGCCGCTTCACCTGTTCTGCACACAATCTCCATGTTGGCTGCATAAAGCCTGCACGCCCAGGCTCCACGCTCTCCCCATCGGCCATGCGGCCACCCACAAGGAGAGCGAAGATGAACCGTAATCTGGGCATCAAACTGGGCGCTGTCGGCCTGCTGATACTGTTGCTGATGATTCCGCTGCTGATGATCGACGGCATGGTCAGCGACAGGCAGCGCCTGCGCGAGGGCGTGCTGGAAGACATCGCCAGCAGCTCCAGCCGCGCGCAACAGATCACCGGGCCGATCCTGGTGGTGCCTTACCGCAAGACCGTGCGCGAGTGGAAAACCCACGAGAAGAGCGGCCAGCGTTATGTGGAAGAGCGCGAATACCGCGACCGCCTGTATTTCCTCCCGGAACGTTTCGCCATCGACGGTGCCGTCAGCAGCGAGGCCCGCAGCCGCGGTATCTACCAGGCGCGCCTGTACCACAGCGACAGCCAGGTCAGCGGGCATTTCCAGGTACCGGCGCAGTACGGCATCAGCGAGGACTTTGCCGATTACCGCTTCGAACCGGCCTTCCTCAGCGTCGGCATCAGCGATATCCGTGGCATCGAGAATGACCTGCGCCTGCGTCTGAACGGCGCCGAGCTGCCCTTTGCCGCCGGCACGGCCGACAACCTGCTGAGCAATGGCGTGCATGCGCCGCTGCCGGCGCTGGATGGCGTCAATGGCCAGCGCCTGGACTTCGCCTTCAACCTCAAGCTGCAGGGCACCGGTTCGCTGTCGATCACTCCCGTGGGCCGCGATACCCAGGTCGAGCTGCGTTCCGACTGGCCGCACCCGAGCTTTGTCGGCGAGTTCCTGCCGCAGCAGCGCGAGATCACCGCACAAGGCTTCAGCGCGCGCTGGCAGACCAGCTTCTTTGCCACCAACCTGGAAGAAGTGCTGGCTGACTGCGTGAACCGCGAACGCTGCCAGACCTTCGCGCAGCGCTATTTCGGCGTCAGCTTCGTCGATCCGGTCGATCAGTACCTGAAGACCGAGCGGGCGATCAAATATGCCTTGCTTTTCATCGCCCTGACTTTCGCCGGCTTCTTCCTTTTCGAGGTGCTCAAGCGCCTGGCGGTGCACCCGGTCCAGTACGGGCTGGTGGGGCTGGCGCTGGCGCTGTTCTACCTGCTGTTGCTGTCGCTCTCCGAGCACCTGCCGTTTGCCCTGGCCTATGGCCTGTCCTCGGGCGCCTGCGTGCTGCTGCTGGCCATCTACCTCAGCGCCGTGCTGCACAGCGCCCTGCGCGGAGGGCTATTCGGCCTGGCCCTGAGCCTGCTCTACGCGCTGCTCTATGGCCTGCTCAGTGCCGAGGATTACGCCTTGCTGATGGGCTCCCTGCTGGTCTTCGCCTTGCTCGCCGGGGTGATGCTGCTGACCCGCAAGCTGGACTGGTACGCGCTGGGAAAAAGCGCGGCCTGATCAACCTCTTCACTCTGTTTCGGGTGTGGCCTGTGGGCCACATCCTGGGAGTCTGTCATGTGGTTATTCCTGCGATTTTCCGCCTGCTATGCCCTGGCTTTGATTCTGGCCCTGGTGCTGCTGGTGACGCTGATGTTCTTTGCCCAGAACGACTGGATGCAACTGCTGATTGGCAGCGGCAAGCCGCTCGCCTATCTGCTGCTGCACGTGCTGCCCGACGCCTTCTGGCACAGCCTGACCGGCCTGCCTGGCGCCGCCGAACACCCCTCTGTGCGTTCGTTCCTGCAGCTTTGCGTGGCTCTCGCGCAACTGGCGCTGTTGCCGGCGCTGGGCTTTTACCGCCTGTGGTACCGGACATGAGCGGGCATATCGGTTTGCGCGAGGACGCCCGGGTCGGCGCGCGGCTGGCGGCACGCATCGCCCGTCTGTTTGCCCCGCGAGTACAAATCAGGCCTCTGCCGAGGGTGAAGCCATGAGCCGGTTTGGCACTGGGTTGCAGGGCGCTTTTCTGGGGCTGAATGCCGCCTACCTGCTGACGTTGCTGCTCGGCGTCTGGCTCCGTGGCTGGCCGCTGAATCCGTACTTCGCCGGTGTGGCTCTGCTGGGGCTGGGTTTGCAGTGCCTGACCTGGCCACTGCTACTGCCCTCCCGGCGTAGGTGCTACCGGGCCACGGCCCAGGCTGTCGGGTTGCTGGTACTGTTGGCCTGGGGGCTTTATGGCTATCTCTGACCGCGGCAGGCGCCTGCTGCGAGGCTGCGCGCGGGCCCTGCTGTACAGCCTGCAGACGCTGCTCGCGCTGCAGCTGGTGTTGTACCTGCTGTTCAAGGGGTTTGAGCGGGAGCATTTCCGTCAGGCGTTGCCGGCGCAGATCGAGCCGGCCGGACTGATCCTGATCGATGGCATGAGCGACTTCCGCGAAGGTTGCGGCGTGGCGGTCTGGCGCCTCAGCGAGGCAACGGCGGCCAGCCTGCAGCAGCATGGCTTCGGCTATCTACAGCCGGCGCAGCAGGCACGGGGCTATGCAGAGCCCTACTATCGCTACGGGCCCTGGCAGGCCACGCCGCTGGCCGACGCGCAAAGTATGGATGGCTGGTTGCCGCTGGGTTGTGCCGATGCGCCGGAGGCCCTGCAGGAACAGATCCTGCGCGGGGCGCAGGGCATGCAGGGCTATTACAGCGAAAAGCGCGAGGGCGTGCTGCTGGTGCTGCCCAGGGAGCGCCTGATTGTCTTCGCCTACAACGGCTGAGGCGCTGCGACGGGCGTTCCGCGCCGGCCTGGATTATCCTTGGCAAGACCAGCTGGCCAGTGGCCAGTGAACGATTCGGCACAGGACAACGGCGAGATGGCGCTCAAACGCATTCCGGTCGACGAGGCAGCAGTGGGCATGTATGTCCACGAGCTGTGCGGCTCGTGGATGGATCACCCCTTCTGGAAGCCGCGCTTTCTGCTCAAGGACGAACGTGACCTTGGCCGCCTGCAAAGCAGTGCGGTGCGCGAACTGTGGATCGACACCGACAAGGGCGTGGACGTTGAGGGCGGGCAGAGCGTCGAGGAGGTCGAGGCTGATACCGAGGCGGTGCTGCTGGCCGCCGCCCAGCCGCTGCCGGCGCCGCTCCGGCCGGGCATGGACGAGGAAATCGGCCGGGCCCTGAAATTTTGCGGCTATGCCCGCGAGCAGCTCGAC
>CALMID010000211.1 GCA_937863915.1 uncultured Pseudomonas sp. | reverse complement strand
CGGTGCCGGTGCAGGTGGGGGCCATCAACGAGCGCATCTTCCTGGGCAATGCCCGCCTGGGGATCTACCCCGACCTATTGCAGGACCGCGAAGCCTACAAAGCCCGCTTTGGCCGCAGCCGCTGGGTGGCGTTCGTCGCGGCCGGGGCGACGCTGCTGCGCGCACAGCGCCGCTTGCGCCTGCACATCGAGACGGGTTCGGCGGTCCGCGATGTACAGACGCTGACGCTGTTCGTCGGCAACAACCGGCTGCAACTGCAACAGTTCGGCGCCGAACCGGAAGACACCATCGCCGGCACCCCCGGCGATGGCAGCATGGCCGCGCTGATGCTACGGCCCATTGGCACGCTGTCGATGCTCAAGCTGATGCTGCACGGAGCGATGGGCCGGCTGGGCGAAGCCGCCGGCGTGGAAAGCTTCGAGTTCAAGCACATGGTGGTCAAACCTACTCTGTGTACCGACCACACTGAACTCGTGGTCGCGTTCGATGGCGAAGTGGCACGCATGCGCGCACCGATCGACATTCGTGTGCTGGAAAAGCCCTTGTACCTGCTGCAAAACCCTGATCAGGCTGCCACGGCGACCGGCTCGGAGTTTCCGGCATGAGTGTCGTGCTGCATATTTCCGATACGCATTTCGGTACTGAACTGCCGCCGGTGGTCGACGCACTTGTCGCGCTGGCTGCGCAGCAGCATCCCGATCTGGTGGTGCTCTCGGGCGACATCACGCAGCGCGCACGGCCCAGCCAGTTCCGTGCTGCAAAGGCTTTCGTCGACCGGTTAGGCGCTCCGCTTCTGGCCGTGCCGGGCAACCACGACATTGCGCTGTTCGATCTGTGGTCACGGCTGACCAGCCCCTATGCGCGCTACACCAAGGCTTTCGGGGGCAATCTCGAACCCGTGCACGCATCGTCCGATCTGCTGGTTATCGGTGTTAACACCACGCGCGCCTGGCGGCACAAGAACGGAGAAGTGTCCTCGGTGCAGATTGAGCGCGTGGCCAAGCTGTTGAATGCGGCCAGCCCGCAGCAGTTGCGTCTGGTGGTGGTGCACCAGCCGGCGGCGGTGGCTCAGGCAGAAGAACGCGTCAATCTGCTGCGCGGCCACGAAGCCGCGCTGCACGCCTGGTCGGCGGCCGGGGCTGACCTCGTCCTGGGTGGGCACATACATCTGCCCTACACGCTGGCGGTGCATGGCCTGTCCCGACGACTTTCAGTGCTTCAGGCTGGTACCGCCATTTCGTCGCGTACTCGCCCCGAAGCGCCCAACTCGGTGAATATCCTGCGCTGGGGCGAGGCAGTCGGTGCACCTGGCGATCTGGCGCAGGCCGGGGCCGAAAAGGGGGTGTTCTGCCTTATCGAGCAGTGGGACTTTGCGCCCCGCGATCAGGTCTTTATCCGCACCTCAGTCACCCCCGTACTGCCAGAACGCGCCTGATCGCACGCAGCCACCACCCGCATCACTACGCAGGTGGTGCAGTCGGGTAGCAGCTTCGAGATGCCGCTGGCCTGGACCCTCATGGCGGTGATCGGCATCGCGATAGTGGCAATCTTCATGCACATCCGCGTTGTGCTTTACAAGAGGCTAAGCCTTGCCGTTGCGGCGTTTGATTGGGTCGCGGGTGGTGCGGCCCTGGCACAGACCCGCAACTGGGTTGCGATCAATCTGGGCCTTGGGGTGCTGGTATTACTCGTAACACTACTGCACTGAACGACCCGCTTCAAACTTCCCAGCCCTGATCACTCGCCTGGTCTTGACGCGCCTTTGTATTTTCAAATCAGCAAGGCCGCGCCGAAAATACCCACCATAGTGAAAGCCAGCACGACTTTGGCGATGAGCCCCACCATGATCCCTACCCATGTGGCAATGCCGACTTTGACAGCGCGTGCATGGTCTTTTCGTGCCAAGTACTCGCCAACGGCGGCGCCGACCAAAGGCATGAAGAGCACGCCCACCAAGCCCATGAAAAGACCGAGTACCGTGCCCACCGCTGCGCCCATCAGGGCCAGTTTGCTGGCGCCGGCTTTTTTGGCTCCCATGAGCCCGGCTACATACTCCAAACCCCAGGCCAATAACGCCAGCACACTGACCACCACCACGGTGGTCATGCCGACACGAGCGAAGTCGTCTATCCAAGCCCCCAGCACAATGCCGCCCCAAACCAACACGGTGCCTGGCAGCACGGGCAGCACGGTGCCCGCCAAACCCAGCAAAATCAAGGCAACACACAATATCCATAAAAAGGTAATTACCAAGATCGGCCCTCGAGGTCAAAATAGAGCGCGTATCGACTTTCATGTGGGTGTGTCTGATTGAACTTCAAGTGTTGGCCTGTATGACGAGATTGGCTGAGTAGCTTACAGCCAGCGATCACTCAGTGCGACTGCTACGCTCAGAAACCTTCCGCCGGATCGCCGATACGATGAATGTCTCTTGTGGGTCGGTTCGGGCTATGGCCTAAACTGACACCCTCCATCAGCAACTGACTGGCCGGTAACCGACGCATAGCCGACCGAGTTGGAGCGCAGACCCACGGTCCGCAGTGCCCGACCAGGATTCCCCGGGCCACGAAACCCGAATGTCCGCTGTCAGTCTGTTGCTGTCTGACTGGCATTCCGGACGAGCTTCTCTTGATGGCCGGATGTACTCAGTTGCGCATGTGCCGCATTGCAGCCATTGAAAGATCTGAGCTTCGGCGAACGTCGGCTTACGGGCAAGGGCGCCTACTCACACTGCCGGCCAGAAGCAGTCTGTCAGGCTTAGCCACAGAAAGCAGCCATTCGATAGTGCTCATGCTTTCATCAGCAGTAATTTAGGAAGCACTTCTTAACTCCATGGCATGCCTATTGCATCTATCAATAAGCATACTT
>CALMID010000210.1 GCA_937863915.1 uncultured Pseudomonas sp. | reverse complement strand
AGACGCGCTTTCGCTACAACCCCGACGTGCGCAGCCTGCCGGCCATGGTGCCGGCGGTGATTCCACTGCTGCTGATGCTGATCCCGGCCATCCTCGCGGCGCTCTCGGTGGTGCGCGAGAAAGAACTGGGTTCGATCATCAACTTCTATGTCACGCCGGCCACCCGGCTCGAGTTTCTGCTCGGCAAGCAGATTCCTTACGTCGTGCTGGCCATGGCGAGTTTTCTGTTGCTGGTGGCGATGGCCGTGATGCTTTTCCGGGTGCCAGTCACAGGCAGCTTCGGGGCGCTGACACTGGGCGCGCTGCTCTATGTGATCAGCGCCACAGCGTTCGGCCTGCTGATTTCTTCCTTCGTGCGCAGCCAGGTGGCTGCCCTGTTCGGCACGGCCTTGCTGACCATCCTGCCGGCGGTGCAGTTCTCTGGCATCATCGATCCGGTCAGCTCACTGGAGGGTGCGGGGCGCCTGATCGGTGAAATCTTCCCCACCACGCATTTCGTCATCATCTCGCGCGGTACCTTCTCCAAGGCGCTCGAATTCGAAGATCTCTGGGCCTCGTTCATCCCGCTCCTGATCAGCGCGCCTGTGCTGATCGGCCTGACCGCCGTGCTGCTGAGGAAGCAGGCAAGATGATCCGACAACGCCTGCGCAACATCACCCAGCTTGGCTTCAAGGAACTGCGCAGCCTGCTGCGTGACCCGATCATGCTGGTGCTGATCGTCTACGCCTTCAGTTTTTCTATCTACACCGCCGCCACGGCGATGCCCGAAACACTCAACAAGGCCCCCATCGCGGTCATCGACGAGGATCGCTCGCAGTTATCCCAGCACATCATCGACGCCCTGTATCCGCCGTATTTCATGCCGCCAGCGATGATCATCCCGGCCGAACTGGACGCGCGCATGGATGCCGGCCTCGACACCTTCGCCCTGCACATCCCGGCCGGCTTCCAACGTGATGTGCTGGCCGGTCGCGCCCCGGTGATCCAGCTGAGCGTGGACGCCACCCGGATGAGCCAAGCCTTCACCGGCAGCGGTCATATCCAGGTCATCGTTCAGGAGCAGGTCAACGAGTTCGTGCGCCGCCACCGTGCAGTGGCCAGTCCGCCCGTGGAACTGGCGCTGCGGGCCCGCTTCAACCCACAGCTGAACAAGGCATGGTTCGGAGGGGTAATGCAGATCATCAACAACATCACCATGCTGTCCATCGTGCTTACCGGCGCAGCTCTGATCCGCGAGCGCGAACACGGCACCCTGGAGCATCTGCTGGTGATGCCGGTCACCCCGTTCGAGATCATGTCCGCGAAGGTGCTTGCGATGGCGGCGGTGGTCCTGGTCGCTTCCGCCTTTGCGCTCAACGTCGTCGTGCGCGGTCTGATGGGCGTACCCATCGAAGGCTCCCTGCCACTGTTCTTCACCGGCGCGGCCCTGCACCTGTTCGCCACCACGTCGCTGGGTATTTTTTTGGCGACGCTGGCGCGCTCGATGCCGCAGTTCGGCATGCTGCTGCTGATGGTGCTTCTGCCTCTGCAGATGCTCTCCGGCGGCAGCACACCCCGCGAAAACATGCCAGAACTGGTGCAGTTCGTGATGCTGGCAGCACCCAATACCCACTTCGTGATGCTGTCCCAGGGCATTCTTTACCGAGGCGCGGGTCTGGCAGTGGTCTGGCCCCAGTTGGTCAGTCTGGCCGTGATCGGGTCGGCCCTGTTCATGTTGTCGCTGGCCCGGTTCCGTAAAACCCTGGCGTCAATGGCGTAGGCGCCTCATTGCCCATGTGGAGTTCGCAGTGCCCAATATTGCGAGAAATTGTGCAACAGCGAGCGATTTGAGCGAGTCACCGCGTCCCAAATACTCCTGTTACTTTGGGTGCAACCACCTTTTAACTTTCCCGTGAAGTTACCTTTCGACAATTACATTGGCTGCGTTGCACTGGATCTCGCGCGGTCATGGTTA
>CALMID010000209.1 GCA_937863915.1 uncultured Pseudomonas sp. | reverse complement strand
GCAGCCTTCCAGTTACCGCGTCTTCGATGGCGCCCGCGCCACCGCGTATGGCGAGCGTGACGAGCCACTGCCGCTGGGCCTGCGTGGTCAGGCTCTGTGGCGCATGGAGCAGAGCGTGCGCGCCCTGTGTCCGCGGCATGTGCTGCTGCGTTTTGGCTGGCTGCTGGATGACAGTGCCGAGGGCGCCGTGGGGCGCTTTCTGCGCCGGGCTGTGCGGGGTGACGAGCTGATGCTGGCCGATGACCGGCGTGGTAACCCCACCCCGGTGGATGATGCCGCGCGAGTGGTGCTGGCCGTGCTCAAACAGCTCGATTGCCAGTCGCCCCTGTGGGGCACCTATCACTACGGTGGCCATGAGGCGACCACGGCGCTGGCGCTGGGGCAGGCGGTTCTGGAAGAGGCGCGCGCGCTGCGGGCCATCAAGAGCGAGGCCGTCGTCGCTCAGGCCCATGCCGCCAGACCGGATGCCGGCGATGAACCTCAGCATGCCGTGCTGGCCTGCAAGAAGATCCTCAACACCTTCGGCGTCAAGCCTCGTGCCTGGCGCTCTGGTTTGCCCAGCTTGCTGGATCGTTATTTCCGCCATCTTTGAGAACGTCATGACTGCAGCTCCCATTCTGGTGACCGGCGGGGCCGGTTTTATTGGCTCGCACCTGGTTGATGCCCTGCTGGCCAAGGGGCACGCGGTGCGGGTGCTGGATAACCTGTCCACCGGCAAGCGCAGCAATCTGCCGCTGGATAACCCGCGTCTGCAGCTGCTGGTCGGTGATGTCGCCGATGCGGCCCTGGTGCGCCAGGCCGTGGAGGGTTGCGTGGCGGTGGCTCATCTGGCGGCGGTGGCGTCGGTGCAGGCCTCGGTGGATGATCCGGTCAGTACCCACCAGAGCAATTTCATCGGCACCCTGAATGTCTGCGAGGCCATGCGCGAGCAGGGTGTGCGTCGCGTGCTGTTTGCCTCCAGTGCGGCGGTGTATGGGCAGAATGGCGAGGGCGAGGCGATTGCCGAAGACACGCCGAAGGCTCCGCTGACGCCTTACGCGGCGGACAAGCTGGCCAGTGAGCACTACCTGGACTTCTACCGCCGTCAGCATGATCTGCAGCCGGTCGTGTTCCGTTTCTTCAATATTTTCGGGCCGCGTCAGGATCCGTCATCGCCGTATTCCGGGGTGATCAGCATCTTCTGCGAGCGTGCCCAGGCGGGGCTGCCGATCAGTGTGTTCGGGGATGGTGAGCAGACCCGCGATTTCTTCTATGTGGCCGATCTGGTGCGCCTGCTGCTGCAAGGGCTGAGCATGGCCGAGGTGCCGTCAGGGGCGGTGAATGTCGGGCTGAACCAGGCGACCAGCCTCAACCAGCTGCTGGCGGCCATCGAGCAGGTGCTGGGTGGTCTGCCGGCGGTCACGCATGCTCCGGCCCGCAGTGGCGATATCCGTCATTCGCGTGCGGATAACCGTCGTCTGCTGCAGCACTATGAGCTGGGGGCTATCACCCCGCTGGCGGCTGGTCTGGCCGCGCTGCTCGGGCGCTAGTTGTCCGTTTTCAGAATGGCTTGAGGCGGGCCAGCGCCAGTATGGCAGCGATGGATAGTGCGCAGGCCAGGCTGAGCAGGGCTTTTGCCGGGCCTGGCGCGCGACGCAGTGCCAGGGCTGCCAGCACGATGTAGAGCACCAGTACCGCGATCTTCAATTGCAGCCAGCCGGGCAGGGGCCAGGGCATGGCTTGCCAGATCAGCAGGCCGGCACTGAGCAGCAGCAGGCTGTCGATGCCATGCATCCAGCGCGGTGTGCGCCGAGACAGGCCATGCCAGCTGCGCCACAGCCGCCAGCCGAACAGGCCGATGCTGGCCAGCGCCAGGCCAACATGCAGACTCTTGAGTGCAAGGTACATAGTGCCGCCCTGACAAAAAAGGGCGCCCGAAGGCGCCCTAGCTGCGGTTACCCACAGGGAGTGTGCTTAGAACTTGTAGCCCAGGCCGACCATGTAAACGAACGGGTCGACGTCGACGTCAACTTCGACTTCGCGGCCACCGAAGGAGGTGGTGCCCTTGGTGTCGATGTCGATGTAACGCACTTGGGCGTTGAGCATGACGTTGTCGGTCAGCATGTAGTCCATACCCAGTTGGTAGGCCAGACCCCAAGAGTCTTCCAGATCCAGGCCGCTGAAGCCTTTGTCTTCAGCTGCCCCGGTCAGTTCGGTGTCGAAGAACCAGGTGTAGTTGATGCCCAGACCGGCATACGGCTGGAAGGCAGAGGCTTTATCCAGCGGGTAGTAGACTACCGACAGGGTCGGCGGCAGGTGCTTCAGTTCACCCAGTTTGCCGTTCAGGCCTGCGAACTGGCCAGGCATGCCGGAAACGCCGACGTTGTGGGTGAACGGGGTTGCGGCCAGCAGCTCGACACCGATGTTGTCGGTAGCCATGTACATGAAGTTCAGGCCCAGCTGGGTGTCGCTGTCCAGGGTGGCCTTGGTGCCGGCAACGTCGGTACCCAGAGCGCCAACCCAGATGTCGCTGCTGTCTTCGTGCGGATCAACGGTGACGGCACCGGCACGGACAACGATATCGCCAGCCTCATAGGCATTGGCGAACGGGGCAGCTACGGCCAGGGCCAGAAGCGAAGCGGTGAACAGAGATTTACGCATGATGTGCTCCAGCAAGTGATGAGCTTTTGTATTGGCTGGCTGCATTGTCCGAGAGTGTGTCAGGGTAATTCTTGATCTGGCTCAACATCCGTTCAGTTGGTCGCTTTCACGGAATTTTTATTTTCTGCGCTGTCAAAGCGCGCGCTCGCCGGTGCCGCGCCGCCGAGAATGGCCGCCTTGAACTCGCGGCTGACCGGGCTGGGGCCGATCCACACCTTG
>CALMID010000208.1 GCA_937863915.1 uncultured Pseudomonas sp. | reverse complement strand
CAGCGCCACCAGTCGGGTGATCTGCGTGCGCGAGCACTTTCCCGACACCTTCGAGTACGCGGTCAAACAGAAGGCCCGCTGGATCACCGGTATCGTCTTCCAGGGCTCGGCCAGCCTCGGCTGGACCGCCAATCCACTGCTCAACTACTTCCTCTGGCGCGACCGCCGGGGCGCGGTGATCAACCTGATCGGCCTGCTCTCGACCCTGGTGTTCATCCAGCTGCTGGCGATGTGGCTGCTCAATGGCTGGTTGGCCGACAGCTGGCGCTTCGACTCGGTGCTCGGCCACGACCCTCTGCTGCACTGGCTGTTGACCATCAACGGCTTCCTCCTGCTCAACCGCCTGTTCCAGCGTGGCTATTTCGTCACCCGCTACTACGGCCTGTGGCAGGGCCTGCTGTCGATCCCGCGGATGGTCTGGAGCAACGTGGTCAACTTCTTCGCCAACCTGCGCGCCATCCGCCTGGTGCTCAAGCTCGGCGATGCGCGCAAGGTGGCCTGGGACAAGACCAGCCATGAACTGCCGGCACTGGCCAACACGCCCCGGCGCACGCCGCTGGGGCAGATCCTCATGGCGCAGGGGGCGATCAGTGAAGAGCAACTGAGCCAGGCGCTTTATCAGACGCCGCGCCGCCTGGGTCGCGAGCTGCTGTCGCGTGGCTGGATCACGGGCGAGCAACTGGCCGCCGCGCTGGCCGCCCAGGCTGAACTGCCCTGGCGGCCGCTCGACCCGCTGCAGCTGAGCCCGTTGCTGATTGAGCTCTTCCCGGCCCGCCTGGCCCTGCGGTACTCGCTGCTGCCGGTGGCCGAAAGCAATGGTCGCCTGCTGCTGGGCAGCGAACGCGCGCCCAACCCGGTGGTGCTCGGGGTGATTGCCCGCCAGCTGGGGCGCCCGGTCGATTGCTGCATCGTGCCGCCCGGCCGGGTGACGCTCGGTCTGCACCACTGGTACTTGCAACAGCATGGCGCGGTGATGCAGCGCCTGCTGGAGGCCCTGCGCGAGCCGCAGGCCGACCCGGCGCTGCAGGAGCAGGTCTGCCGTCACCTGCTGCTGCTCGGTGACCTGCTGCAGGAGCTCGGCATGTTGCCGCCGGCGCTGCTGGCCCAGGTGCTGATCGAATTCGAGCCGGAGCAGGACAGCCTCGGCCAGACCCTGCTCAAGCGCGGTCTGATCAGTGCCGAGCTCTTGCAGCAGGCGCTGGACGAACAACAGGCCGAACTGCATCGCGCCCTGGCCCTGATCGAGGAGAAACAGCCATGAATGGCCCCCGCCACACGCCGCGTGCGCCGCTCAGTCTGCTGTTGCTGGCCCTGCTTGGCGCCAGCCTGAGTGCGCCGAGCCTGGCTGCCGCGCCGAGCGAGCTACAGCGCTTTCGCAGCTATCCCTATATCGAGCGTGCCTACCGTGCGCTCGATCAGCAGCCGGCCGAGGCCGAGAAGCTGGTGCGCCATGTGCTCGAGCAGATCAGCCCGGAGCATGCCGAAGCCCAGCGGATTCTGCTTCAGGCTCTGCAACGTCAGGGCCGCTATGCCGAGGCACTGGACGTCTGCGCCAGGCTGCCGGCCGAACAGGTCGCGCCATTGCGCGAGGAACTGCGCCTGGCCTGGATCGCCAGCGACCAGGGCGTGCCGGCGGCAACCCTGGACGCCTGGCTGAGCGAGGCCAAGCCGCTGGAGGCGGCGCATCTGTGGCAGGCCCAGGCCCTGCGCCTGGAGCGCCGCGAAGGGGTGCCCGCCGCACAGCACTGGCTGGCCGGCTTGCCGAGCCGCCTGCAGGACGATGCCTGGCGCCACTGGCAGGCCAGCCTCGCCGAACGCCAGCAAGACTGGCCGGCAGTGCGCGACAGCCTGGCCGGTCAGGCCAGTCTGAGCGCCGAGGACTGGCAGCGCCTGGGCCAGGCTTATGTCGAGCTGGGCCAGGCCGCCGAGCTTGAACAATTGCTACTCCGTGCGCCGTCGCCCGAGGCCGCCACCGCGCTGCGCGTGAATGCCGCCCGGCGCTGGATCGGTCAGGGCCGCGGTGAGCCGGCCTACCAGCAGTTGCTGGCGCTGCAGGCGGCTGGCCAGCTGCCCGCCGATCTGCGCCGCAGCCTCTTCGAGCTGGCCCGTCAGCAGGGCGACAGCGCGCGCGCCGACGCCCTGGCTGCCGAGCTGGGCGAGGATTGTCTGGAACGCAGCGCCTGGCTGATCGAGCGGGATGCCGCGGCCGCTCGTCGGGTGCTGGCCAGTTGCGCGCCGGGCGAGCAGCCACAGCGCTGGCTGGCCCAGGTGCAGCAGCTGCGCGCGCTGGAGTTGCTACCGCGCGCTGATCTGCCGGGCGAACTGCACGATCCGCTGTATATCGAACTGGCGCGCGGCGCCGGCCGGGGTGCGCAGGCGCTCACCTGGCTGCTCGCCCATCCGGCCGGCGAAGCCCGCCTGGCCCGTGCCGCGACCCTGGCGCAACAGCTGGGGCGCAGCCAGCAGGCGGCCGAACTCTGGCAGCGGCATTATCAGGCCAGTGGTTCCGGGCGCTCGCTGGAGCAGGCCAGTTTCCTCTGGCAGCAGCTGGGCCAGCCGCAGCGCGCTCGTGACCTGCTGCTCAAGGCCCGGCGCCTGGATGCCGCCCAGGGCGCACGCCTGGCGCAGTTGAGCGTCGAGGACGGTCAGCTCAGTGCGCAGCAGGTCGAGCGCCTGCTGCCGCGCCTGGCGCCTGGCGCCCGTGGCGAGCTGCTGGCGGCGTTGGCCGCGCGTGGGCGCTGCGTCGAGGTACTGGCCTTGAGTGCGGGCCAGCCGGGTAGCGCTGCCGAGTGGCGCGCCCGTGGCCAGTGCCACTTGCAGGAGCAGCCCGGCGTGGCGGTTGAAGAACTGCGCCAGGGCCAGGCGCTGGGTGACCGGCCGAGCGCCGAGCTGTTGCCCTTTGCCCTGGCGTCTGCCGGCGAGCCCGAGGCGGCGCTGGCGCTCTGGCAACAGACGCCTACGGCGCAGCAGAGCGCGGCGGTACGCCGTGCGGTGGTGGGTGCCGAAGTG
>CALMID010000207.1 GCA_937863915.1 uncultured Pseudomonas sp. | reverse complement strand
CAGCGGCAGCCTGATCCAGTGCGCCACCCACGGCGCTCTGTTTCTGATCGAGTCCGGCGAGTGCGTGGCCGGCCCCTGCGCCGGGCAGATGCTCCAGGCGATTGCGTGCCGGGAGCAGGACGGCAGCATCTGGGTTTCGGTTTAGAAAAATCCGGCTAGAGCAGCACTTCCAGGCGCCGCACCAGGCGAATTGCCTCGGGGTTGATCTCGGCGCCATAGGCCAGCACCTCGACGCCCGCCTCCCGGGCTTCACGCAAACCGGCGGCATAAGCCGGATCGATTTCCTGCGCCGCACGTACCGCCTCGATTCCACTCAGGTTCACGCAGTACAGCTGTACCGCCCGCACACCGGCACGGGCCTGCGCCGCCAACTCGCGTAGATGCCTGGCACCCCGTTCGGTGCGGGCATCGGGAAAGGCGGCCACGGTCGAGTCCGCAAAGCCCAGGGTCACGCTCTTCACTTCGATCCAGGCCGGACCGCTCGTGAACTCCAGGCGAAAATCCGCCCGGCTGTTTTCCTCGCCGAAGCGCACCTCGCGTCGGAGCCCGGTAAAACCGATCAGCTCGGTGATCACCCCGCCACGCAGGGCCTCCTCCACCAGCGCATTGGCCCGCGCGGTATTGATGCAGGCCAGACGCCCGTGCGGGGTTTCGCCCAGTTCCCAGGTGCCCGGCAATTTGCGCTTGGGGTCCTGGCTGCGACTGAACCAGACGCGGCAACCTTCGCTCATGCAGTTGAGCATCGAGCCCGTGTTCGGGCAGTGGATGGTCAGCTGCTCGCCGCCGGCCGTCTCGATATCCGCCAGAAAGCGCTTGTAGCGGCGCAGCAGGCGGCCCTCCTCCAGCGGTGGATCAAACCGCATCGGGGCGCCAGCTCTTCAGGCCGCGGGCAATGCGCTCGACCGCCTGTTGCAGGCGCGGCAGGCTCTGGGTGTAGGCAAAACGCACATGCTGGTCGGCCTGGTAACGGCCGAAGTCGATGCCCGGGGTGAAGGCCACATGCTCGGTTTCCAGGAAGTGCCGGCAGAAGGCAAAGGCATCACCACCGAACGCCGAGATATCGGCATATAGATAGAAGGCGCCCTGTGGCTCCACGGCGATGCGAAAGCCCAGTTCACGCAGGGCCGGCAGCAGGTAGTCGCGGCGCGCGGCGAACTCGCCACGGCGCTGCTCAAGAATGGCCAGCGTCTCCGGTTCGAAGCAAGCCAGTGCCGCATGCTGGGCCATCGAGGGAGCGCTGATGTAGAGGTTCTGCGCCAGTTTTTCCAGCTCGCCCACCGCGGCCGGCGGCGCCACCAGCCAACCGAGGCGCCAGCCGGTCATGCCGAAATACTTGGAGAAGCTGTTGAGCACGAACGCCTCGTCATCCACCTCCAGCACACTGGCCGCCTCGCAGCCGTACGTCAGGCCGTGGTAGATCTCGTCCACCACCAGATGCCCGCCGCGCTGCTTGATCGCCTGCGACAGCGCGCCCAGCTCATCACGCTCCAGCAGGGTGCCGGTGGGATTGGCCGGCGAGGCGACCAGGGCGCCGACGCTGTCGCTGCTCCAGAAACGCTCGACCAGCTCAGGCGTCAGTTGGTAGCGCACCTCGGGGCCGACCGGTACCAGTTGCGCGGCACCCTCGACCAGGCGCAGAAAATGGCGATTGCACGGATACCCGGGATCAGCCAGCAGCCAGTGCTTGCCCGGATCGACCAGGAGACTGGTCGCCAGCAGCAACGCGCCGGAACCACCCGGGGTGATCAGAATGCGCTCTGGATCGATCGACAAGCGATAACGATCGGCGTAGAACCGAGCAATGGCCTCACGCAGTTGTGGCAGGCCACGGGCAGCGGTGTAGCGGGTGCGGCCGGCGCCCAGCGCCACCTGACCGGCACGCACGATGGGCTCGGCGGTGGTGAAGTCCGGCTCGCCGATTTCCAGGTGAATCACATCGTGCCCGGCGGCCTGCAACTCGTTGGCCCGCGCCAGCAGCGCCATGACGTGAAAGGGTTCGATGGCACGACTGCGTGCACTGTAAGACTGGGCCATGGGGCTACCCTGAAAAGACAAAGGCGTAATTCTACCCAAGCCCCGCACACTCAGCAGCAAGCACGACATGCGGGAGTAGCGCCCACGGGAACCTTCTGGTAAGTTCGCCCGCTTGCAGCCGCAGGGCCCGTTTCGCGGGCGATGGACACGTTCCTGCGCAGTGGATAAGAGAAAGTGAGAGGCAGTCATCCATGGCCACCAAAGCAAAACAACAGAACAGCCAACTGATTCGCGGCTTCGAACCCTATAAAGAGAAAAAGGGTGAGGAGTACATGAGCGATCCGATGCGCGCGCACTTCACTGACATTCTCAACAAATGGAAGCTGGAGCTGATGCAGGAAGTCGACCGTACCGTGCATCACATGCAGGACGAAGCGGCCAACTTCCCGGATCCGGCCGACCGCGCCAGCCAGGAAGAAGAGTTCAGCCTGGAACTGCGCGCCCGCGACCGCGAGCGCAAACTGATCAAGAAGATCGACGAAACCCTGCAGCTGATCGAAGACAACGAGTACGGCTGGTGCGACTCCTGCGGCGTCGAGATCGGCATCCGCCGCCTTGAGGCACGCCCCACCGCCACCCTGTGCATCGACTGCAAGACCCTGGCGGAAATCAAGGAAAAGCAGATCGGTTCCTGATCCCGGACGGGGCGCCTAGGCGCCCCGTTGCATTTCTGCCGTCTGCCTCGCCATGACCGCCAGTTCCTATATCGGGCGCTTCGCCCCCACCCCCAGCGGCCACCTGCACTTCGGCTCGCTGGTCGCCGCCCTCGCCTCCTACCTCGACGCCCGCCATGTGGGTGGCCGCTGGCTGGTGCGCATGGAAGACCTCGACCCGCCACGGGAAATGCCCGGTGCCCAGGACGCCATCCTGCGTGCCCTGGAAATCTACGGCCTGCACTGGGACGGCGAGATCATCCGCCAGAGCGAACGCCAGGCAGCCTATGCCGCAGTAATCGAGCGCCTGCTGCAGCAAGGCCTGGCCTACGCCTGCGACTGCTCGCGCAAGCAACTCGAGGGCCACCACGGCATCTACCCCGGCACCTGCCGCAATCGCCAACTACCCCCCGATGACGCGGCCATCCGCCTGCGTGTACCGGAGCTGGACTACCACTTCTGCGACCGGGTACAGGGCAAGTATCGCCAGCACCTGGGCCGTGAAGTCGGCGATTTCGTCATCCGCCGTCGCGACGGGCTGTACGCCTATCAGTTGGCCGTGGTGCTGGATGATGCCTGGCAGGGCATCACGGATATCGTCCGCGGCGCCGACCTGCTCGACTCCACGCCGCGCCAGCTGTACTTGCAGGAACTGCTCGGTCTGCCCCAGCCGCGTTACCTGCATGTGCCGCTGATCATCCAGCCGGACGGTCACAAGCTGGGCAAGTCCTACCGCTCGCCGCCGCTGCCGGCCGACCAGGCTCCCGCCCTGCTGGTACGCGCCCTGCGCGCCCTGGGCCAGCAACCGCCGGAAGCTCTCGCCGCCTGCAGCACCGATGAGGTACTGGCCTGGGCCATAAGTCATTGGGATGCCCTGCGCATCCCGCGCTGCCGTACCCTGGCCGAAGCGCAACTGCGCTGACCGCCTCGCCGGGTCACGACGCTTTCAGCCGCCGGTCGGCTCCGCTACCATCGCGACACGCCCGTCACGAGTTCCGGCATGTACATCTACCGTCTGGTCCTGCTCCTGGTAGTAGGGATCTACCTGTTTTCCCCCGCCATCATGGATTGGTGGATCGAGCCCACCGGCGCCTGGTACCGCCCGTACCTGCTGTGGCTGATCCTGATCGTGGCTACCTTCATCCTGCAGAGCCAACACGATGCTGACGAGCTTTAGCCTTAGCCAGCTGCTGGCCATCAGCACGCTCTACCTGCTGGCCCTGTTCGGGGTTGCCTGGATCAGCGAACGCGGCTGGATTCCCCGGCGCATCATGCGCCACCCGCTGACCTACACCCTGTCGCTGGGCGTGTATGCCAGCGCCTGGGCCTTCTACGGCACCGTGGGCATGGCCTACCAGTACGGCTATGGGTTTCTCGCCAGCTACCTGGGGGTATCCGGTGCATTCCTGCTGGCGCCGGTGCTGCTCTATCCGATCCTGCGCATCACCCACACCTACCAGCTGTCGTCGTTGGCCGACCTGTTCGCGTTCCGTTTCCGCAGCACCGCCGCCGGCACCCTGACCACGGTATTCATGCTGCTCGGCCTGCTGCCGCTGCTGGCGCTACAGATTCAGTCGGTTGCCGACTCGATCAGCATCCTCACCCATGAACCGCTGCAGGAACGCGTGGCCCTGGCCTTCTGCGGCCTGATCACGCTGTTCACCATGCTGTTTGGCGCCCGTCATGTGGCCACCCGCGAGAAACATGAAGGCCTGGTGTTTGCCATCGCGTTCGAGTCGGTGGTCAAGCTGGTGGCCCTTGGCGGCATCGGCCTGTATGCCCTGTATGGCGTGTTCGACGGCCCGCAGGACCTGCAACAGTGGCTGCTGCAGAACCAGTCGGCGCTGACCGCCCTGCACACCCCGCTGCAGGAAGGTCCGTGGCGTACGCTGCTGCTGGTGTTCTTCGCCTCGGCCATCGTCATGCCGCACATGTACCACATGGCCTTTACCGAGAACCTCAACCCACGTGCCATGGTCACAGCCAGCTGGGGCCTGCCGCTGTTGCTGCTGCTGTTCAGCCTGGCGGTGCCACTGATCCTCTGGTCGTGCCTCAAGCTCGGCGCAACCACCAGCCCGGAATACTTCACCCTCGGCCTGGGCATTGCCGTGGAAAGCGAAACACTGGCCCTGCTCGCCTATGTCGGTGGTCTGTCGGCAGCCAGCGGCCTGATCATCGTGCTGACCCTGGCGCTGTCGGGCATGGTTCTCAACCACATCGTACTGCCCCTGTACCAGCCGCCTGCCGAGGGCAACATCTACCGCTGGCTGAAGTGGACACGCCGCGGCCTGATCTGCGCCATCATCCTCGCCGGCTATGGTTTCTATCGTCTGCTCAAGGCCGAACAGGACCTCTCCAATCTCGGCATTGTCGCCTTCGTCGCCACCCTGCAGTTCCTTCCGGCCACACTCTCGGTGCTCTACTGGCCGAACGCCAATCGACGCGGCTTCATCGCCGGTCTGCTGGCCGGCATGCTGGTGTGGGCGGTCAGCCTGCTGCTGCCGCTGCTGGGTAATGTGCAGACGCTCTATGTGCCGCTGTTCAGCACCGTGTACGTGCTGGATGACACCAGCTGGCACCTGGCAGCCATCGCCTCGCTGGCCGCCAACGTCCTGGTGTTTACCCTGGTGTCGCTGTTCACCGAGGCCAGCGCCGATGAAGTCAGTGCCGCCGAAGCCTGCGCCGTGGACAACGTGCGCCGCCCGCAACGCCGCGAACTGCTGGCCGTATCGCCGCAGGAATTTGCCGCGCAACTGGCCAAGCCACTGGGCGCCATGACCGCGCAGAAGGAAGTCGAACGAGCCCTGCGCGACCTGCACCTGCCCTTCGACGAGCGGCGCCCGTACGCCCTGCGCCGCCTGCGCGACCGTCTCGAAGCCAACCTGTCAGGCCTGATGGGCCCCAGCGTGGCACAGGACCTGGTGGAAAACTTCCTGCCCTACAAATCCGGCAGCAAAGCCTACGTCAGCGAAGACATCCACTTCATCGAGACGCGCCTGGAGGACTACCACTCACGCCTGACCGGCCTGGCCGCCGAACTCGACACCCTGCGCCGCTACCACCGTCAAACCCTGCAGGAACTGCCGATGGGCGTGTGCTCGCTGGCCACCGACCAGGAAATCGTCATGTGGAACCACGCCCTGGAGGACCTCACCGAGATCCCCGCGCAGCAGGTCATCGGCTCACGGCTCGACGCCCTGCCCAGCCCCTGGCGTGAACTACTGGTGTGCTTCGTCGACCTCAACATCGAGCACCTGCACAAACAACGCCTCAACCTCGACGGCCAGGCGCGCTGGCTCAACCTGCACAAGGCCGCCATCGAGGAGCCGCTGGCACCCGGCAGTAACGGCCTGGTGCTGCTGATCGAAGACGTCACCGA
>CALMID010000206.1 GCA_937863915.1 uncultured Pseudomonas sp. | reverse complement strand
GTCAGCGCGCGGGCGCTGTCTCGCCTGGTTCGCTACAGAGCACCCAGTCGTGCAGCAGCACCTGCAGCTCGGCGAACTTGACCGGCTTGGCCAGGTAGTCGTTCATGCCGGCGGCCAGGCAGCGCTCGCGGTCACCGCTGTGACTGTGCGCGGTCACCGCAATCACCGGCACCTCGGCACAGCCACGCAGGGCGCGCAGCGCACGCGCAGTGGCAAAGCCATCCATCACCGGCATCTGGCAATCGAGCAGCACCGCATCCACCCTCTCGCGGCGCAGCAACTCGATAGCCTCCGAGCCGTTGTCGGCCGTGCGCACCTGATAACCGAGCTTGAGCAGCATGCCGCGGGTCACCAGCTGGTTGATGGCATTGTCTTCCACCACCAGCACCACGCACTGACCCGGCTCACGCACGGGCGTGCCCTCACGGCGCAAGCGTGGCGGCGCCTGCTCGGCGCGCGTGCGCAGCGGCAGGCCAACCGGCACGCGCAGGGTGAAACAGCTGCCCTGGCCTGGCTCGCTGCGCTGCTGCAACTCGCCGCCCAGCAGCAGGGCCAGCTGACTGCTCAGGGCCAGACCGATACCCAGACCGCCGTATTCGCGGGTCATCGAGCCGTCCAGCTGGCGGAAGCGCTGGAACAGGGAACCGCCGGCCTGCTCGGTAAAGCCGATGCCGCTGTCCTCGACCTGCACGCACAGGGTCAGCCCGCTGCTGCTGGCCTGTTCGCCATGCACCCGCAGGATCACCCGCCCCTGCTGGGTGAACTTCACCGCGTTGTCCAGAAGATAGCCGAGCGCCTGGGCCAGCTTGGCGGCATCGCCTTCGAGGGTATCGGGCAGGCTGTCGTCCAGCTGCAGTTCGAAGTGCAGGCCCTTGTCGTGGGCACGCCCGGCAAACTGCACGCGCAGGCTGTCGAGCAGCGCGCGCAGGCTGAACGGCTCGCGTCGCGGGTACAGCTTGCCGGCCTCCAGCTCGGTGAGCGCGAGGATGTCGTTGACCATGTGCATCATGTCGCGCGCCGAGCGCACGGCCGTCTTGTGGTACTGGGCCAGCTCGATGTCCATGGTCACCGTCTGCATCAGCTCCAGCGAGCCGATCACGCCGTTCATCGGGGTGCGCAGTTCATGGGTCACGGTGGAGAGGAACTCGTCCTTCAGCCGATTGTTGTTGGCCAGCTCTTCGTTGAGCATGGCCAGCTTGCGACTGGACTCCTGGAGAATGCGCGTGCGCTCCTCCTTCATCGCATTGATGCGGTCGGCCAGCGCCAGCGACAGCAGGCCGACCTCCAGCGCCGAGCCGATCTGACTGGCGTACATGGTGATGAACAGGTTCGGCAGGTAGCCCAGCACCATCAGGGTGTTGACCAGACCACCGATCAAAAACGCCGACCAGGCGAAGATGAAGTAGCGCGCCACGCGCATGCCGCGCCACCAGGAGATAAGCCCGGCGCTGAAGATCACCAGGGTGAACACCAGTGCCAGCAGGGTAGCCAGGCGCAGGGCCAGGGCATAACTGGCCACCAGCGCCAGCAGCATGACCAGGCCGCCGGCCAGCATCATCAGACGCAGGGTGCGATCCACCCAGGGACTGTGCTCGGCGGTGTGCAGGAAGCTACGGGCGAACTGGCAGCCGAACAGGGCCGCCGAGCCGATCAGGAACGGCGTCGAGGCATTCGCCCACCAGGGGTTGTCCGGCCATAGATACTCCACCCCGGCGCCATTGACCGACACCTGGTACAGGCCGAAGGAGGCGATGTAGAGGATGTAGTAGAGGTAGCTGGTGTCGCGCACGCTGAGGTAGATGAACAGGTTGTACACCAGCATCACCAGCAGCACGCCGTAGATGATGCCCAGCACGTAGATGCGGCTGGGCTGGGCCTCCAGATAGGCCTGGGTCGACCACAGGTTGAGCGGTGCCTGGATCGAGCCCTGGCTCTGCAGGCGCAGGTAGATGCGCTTGTGCTCGCCGGGCTGGAACTGCAGGGGGAACACGTAGTTGTTCTGCTTGATCAGGCGGGTGGCAAACGGCAGGGCATCGCCGGTCTGCGCCACGCGTTGCAAGCTCCCCCACAGGTCCGGCACGTAGAGGTCCAGCTGATCCAGTGGCGGATAAGCCAGCTCGAGCAGGAACTCCCGGCTGTCTTGCCCCTGCGTCGGCTGGTACTGCAGATCCAGGCGCAACCAGAACACCGAGCGGGAATAGCCGGCGTTGAGTACATCCTTGTCATGCCGGCGGAAACTGGCCTCCAGCGCGGCCGAGGTGATATCGGTCAGTGCCGTATTGCCGCGCACATCCTCGAACACGGCAATTTCGCGGCCGAGCGGAACCTGCCGGGCATGCTCGTCGAAGATGACCGCGCCAGCCAGCTGGGCCCAGCAGAGAAACAACAGGGTTAGGAAATAGCGCATTGCCACACTCGTCGATTGCTACGTTTCCGGCGCACGGCGGGACGAGCCGGGTCCAGGCGCTAGGGAGTTGGGATGGAAGAAATCTAGCACAGACGTGTTGCAAAAAATGTTCTGAATCGGCCATCCAGCATACGCTTGGCGCCAGCAATACCGCAGGGTGCAGAGGCGAACCTGACGGTCACGCCGATTTCGGTCTGCCCGGCGGTTGGTGGTAAGCTGCGCCGCCATGAATACCTACCCTTCCCGCCCCGTTGTCCTCTGTCTGTCCGGCCACGACCCGAGTGGTGGTGCCGGCCTGCAGGCGGACATCGAAGCCCTGCTCGCCCAGGGTTGCCATGCCGCGCCCACGGTCACCGCGCTGACCGTGCAGGACACGGTGAATGTCTCCGACTTCCGCGTGCTCGACCGCGCCTGGGTGATGGCCCAGGCCCAGGCCGTGATCGCCGACCTGCCAGTGGCCGCCGTCAAGCTGGGCATGCTTGGCTCGGTGGAGATGGTCGATACCGTGGTCGAGCTGATGCAGCAGCTGCCGGGTATCCCGCTGGTCTGCGACCCGGTACTGCGCGCCGGTGGCGGCGGCTCGCTGGGCAAGGATGATGTCGGCTACGCCATGCGCGAACGCCTGCTGCCGATCGCCGCCATCGCCACACCGAACCTGCCGGAAGCGCGCATTCTGGCCGAGCTGCCGGAAGGCACGGCGGACGAATGCGCCGAGAAGCTCTCCCCCTTCTGCCGCCACCTGCTGATCACCGGCGGCCACGGCGACGAGACCGACATCCACAATCGCCTCTATGTGCGCGGCGGCGACAGCCACACCTTCACCTGCGTGCGTCTGCCCGGCAGCTACCACGGTTCCGGCTGCACCCTGGCCAGCACCCTGGCCGGTCGCCTGGCCCTGGGTGAAGAGCTGGTCAGCGCCGTGCGCTCGGCGCTGGATTACACCTGGCGCACCCTGCGCGATGCCGAGCAACCCGGCCGTGGCCAGTATGTGCCGCGTCGCCTGCCGCTGGATTTCTCGCTATGAAGGCCCATTCGTGAGCAGCAAACTGCGCGGCCTGTATGCCATCACCGACAGCCAGCTGCTGGCTGACGGCAAGCTGCTGCCCTACGTCGAGGCCGCCCTGAAAGGTGGCGCACGCCTGCTGCAGTACCGTGACAAATCTGCAGACCAGGCACGTCGTCTGCGCGAGGCCGAGGCTCTGCGCGAGCTGTGCCGGCAGTACGGCGCCGACCTGATCATCAACGATGACGCCGAGCTGGCCGCGCGCCTGGGTGTCGGCGTGCACCTGGGCCAGAGCGACGGATCGCTGGCCGCTGCCCGCGCCCTGCTGGGCCCCAAGGCGATCATCGGCGCCACCTGCCACGCCCAACTGGAGCTGGCCGCCACCGCCAACCGCGAAGGCGCCAGCTACCTGGCCTTTGGCCGCTTCTTCAACTCGCAGACCAAGCCCGGCGCACCGGCCGCCACTGTCGAGCTGCTGAGCCAGGCCCGCGCCCACTTCAATCTGCCGCTGGTGGCCATCGGCGGCATCGACCTGAATAACGCCGGCCAGTTGATCCGCGCCGGCGCCGACCTGCTGGCCGTGGTCCACACCCTGTTTTCCGCGCCCTCCGCTGCCGAAGTGGAGAGGCGAGCACGCGCCTTCAGCGTGCTGTTCCCGTCCTCCTGATTCGAGAGAGAGCTGCCATGTCCCGTTCCGAAACCCTGTTTGCCAACGCCCAGAAGCACATCCCCGGCGGCG
>CALMID010000205.1 GCA_937863915.1 uncultured Pseudomonas sp. | reverse complement strand
TAATTCTGCAGCACGAAACGGTAGGTCTGCGCCGCATCGACATAGAGTTTCTGGCGCTCCAGACACTGGCCACGCAGCACAGAAATCTCCGGCTGCAGGTAAGGCCTGGAGCGGATGTTGCGTTCGGTCTGCGACAACTCCAGCATCACCCGCCCGCACTCGCCCTCGGCATAGGCCTTGTAGGCATTGTCCAGGTGATAGTCGGCGGTGGTGCGGGTGCAGCCGTGCAGGCTCAACAGGGCAACGATCAGCAGTGATAGACGCATGACGAAATCCTCCTCATTAGGGGATGTATCGACTGCGCGCAGTAAAGCTGAAGGCAAACTCGCCTACCAACCTAGGTTGGGAAGTCATGGCCCGCCGGCCACAGCCCCGGACACGGCTGATAGACTCCGACAAAGCCCCTTGTTTCCCTTTCCCTGCTCGACCTGGAGTCGCCATGCGCCACGCCCGCTACAGCCTGATCGCCCTCGCCCTGCTGGCAGGCTGCTCGCCGACCACGCCGCTGTTCATTGCTCAGGTCGCCACCCACGAAGTGGTGGACTACAAGACCATGAAGAACAACCGCATGGTCGCCGCCATCGAGGACGAAGGCGATCTGCTGACCTTCAGCGCCATGGCCATCCGCGATGCCCACAGCGAGCAGGCGGAAGAGACCTACCTGGCCGGCTACCACGACAGCAAGCTGAGCAATGAAGTGCGTGCCATCGCGCTGTACCAGATCGGCCTGGTCTACATGAGCCGCTACAACGACCAGCGCAACGACACCAAGGCGCTCAACTACTTCTACCAGGTGCTCAACGAATTCCCCCAGACCCAGGCGGCCACGCGTGCGGAAGCACGCATCATCATGCTGCGCAAGCGCGCCGAGGAGCCGGTGCAGAAGAACTCGCGCGAATTGCTGGCAACCTGGAAGCCGCAGCAGACCCTGGACCTGTACAAACCCAGCCTCGATCCGGACATGACCCTGCTGTCGCGCCGCGCCGTGCTCAAAGATCGCGTCGGCGAAGCCGAACAGCTGTACATGCTGGCCGTGGCCGACCCGGGCGTACCGCAGGACATCAAGGAAAAAGCGCTGTACCAGCTAGGCCTGATGTACCTGGCGCCGGACAATCCGCAACGCAACCGCGACAAGGGCATCGGCTACCTGCGGCGCCTGCTGGTGCAGTTCCCCAACAGCGACCTGGCCGGCAAGGCCTCGCGCCACCTCAATGCCGGACTCAACAGCCAGTAACCGCATCCGGCTGCGCCGCGCTATGCTGAGCGGCGCAGCCTTCTCCTGACCCGGATCAACACGCAACCGGCACCTGCAGGCTGCAATGTATGCAACGGATCAAGGAGACCGCTCCCATGCAACTGCGCCAGCTACTGGTCGTCATCACCCCGCACCGCGACGAGCAACCCGCCCTGTTGCGTGCCCGCTGGTTGGCTCAGCAGACTGGCGCTGCCATCGAACTGCTGCTGGCCGAGCATCACCCGGGGTTCGAACAGACGCTGCTGCTGGCGCCGGAAATTGCCCTGCAGGCACGCGACACCTACCTCAAGCAGCAGCAGGAACGCCTTGAGCAACTGGCCGCTCCGCTGCGCGACGAAGGCCTGAACGTCAGCTGCTGCGCGCGCTGGGGTCAAACCCTGGTCAGCCATATACTGGAACGGGTCGAGCAACTGCAGCCCGACCTGGTGCTCAAGTCGGCCCGCCACCACGGCCTGCTCAGTCGTCTCTTGCTGGGCAACTCTAGCTGGCAGCTGCTGCGTCACTGCCCGGTACCGGTGTGGCTGGTGCAGCGCGAAAGTCAGCAGCCCAAGCGCCTGTGTGCAGCCCTCGACCCCACCCACAGCGCCGACAAGCCGGCCGCGCTGGAGCATGAGCTGATCCTCGCCAGCCGCGAGCTGAGCGAAAAGCTCGGCCTCAAAGCCGACTACCTGCATTGCTTCGCCCCGCTGCCGCACAGCCTGATGTTCGACGCCGAACTGGTGATCGACTACCCCGGCTATGTCGCGCAGACCGAAAAGGCCCACCGCGAAGCACTCACCAGCCTGTGCAGTCACTACAGCCTGCCCCAGGCCAACACCCACCTGCTCAGCGGCTTTGCCGAACAGGTGATTCCCGATTTCGTCCGCGAGCAGCACATCGACCTGCTGGTGATGGGCGCCATCTCGCGCAGTCAGCTCGACAGCGCCCTGATCGGCCATACCGCCGAACGCGTGCTGGAAGCCGTGGACTGCGACCTGCTGGTGATGAAACCACCGGCCTTTGCCGAGGTTTGAACAGGTAGTGAAGACCGTGCATGACTACAGCAAACGCCCGTAGTAGCCTCTCGCATCGTTCAAGATCGGGAGCCTTAGCATGTCGTTTCGCCGTACCAAGATCGTCGCCACCCTCGGCCCAGCCAGCAGTTCACCGGAAGTCCTCGAGCAGCTGATTCTCGCCGGCATCGACGTGGCCCGTCTTAACTTCTCCCACGGCTCACCGGAAGACCACAAGGCCCGCGCACAACTGGTGCGCGACCTGGCCGCCAAGCACGGCCGCCATGTCGCCCTGCTCGGCGACCTGCAGGGACCGAAGATCCGCATCGCCAAATTCGAAGGCAAGCGCATCGAGCTGAAGGAAGGCGACCTGTTCCGCCTGTCCTCCAGCCACTCGCGCACCGCCGGCAATCAACAGGTGGTCGGCATCGACTATCCGGCCCTGATCCAGGACTGCAACGTCGGCGACGAACTGCTGCTGGATGACGGCCGCGTGGTCATGCAGGTTGAACTCAAGGGTGCCGATGAGCTGCATTGCCGCGTGACCATCGGCGGTCCGCTGTCCGACAACAAGGGCATCAACCGTCGTGGTGGCGGCCTGACCGCGCCGGCCCTGACTGAAAAGGACATGGCCGACATCAAGCTGGCTGCCGAGATGGAGCTGGACTACCTGGCCGTGTCCTTTCCCCGCGATGCCGCAGACATGCAGCTCGCCCGCCGCCTGCGCGACGAGGCCGGCAGCAGTGCCTGGCTGGTGGCCAAGATCGAGCGCGCCGAGGCGGTGGCCGACGATGCCACCCTGGACGGCCTGATCCGCGCCAGCGATGCCGTCATGGTCGCCCGTGGAGATCTGGGCGTGGAAATCGGCGATGCCGAGCTGGTCGGCATCCAGAAGAAAATCATTGCCCACGCCCGTCGCCTGAACAAGGCGGTGATCACCGCCACGCAGATGATGGAGTCGATGATTCACAGCCCGATGCCGACCCGCGCGGAAGTCTCCGACGTGGCCAACGCCGCGCTGGACTACACCGACGCGGTGATGCTCTCGGCCGAAAGCGCCGCCGGCGAGTACCCGGTGGAAGCCGTGCAGGCCATGGCCCGTGTGTGCCTGGGTGCCGAAAAGCACCCGACCAGCCAGAAATCCAGCCACCGCATCGGCCGCACCTTCGAGCGCTGCGACGAAAGCGTGGCCCTGGCCACCATGTACACCGCCAACCACTTCCCGGGCGTGAAAGCGATCATCAGCCTCACCGAGAGCGGCTACAGCCCGCTGATCATGTCGCGCATCCGCTCGTCGATCCCGATCTACGCCTTCACCCCGCACCGCGAGGCCCAGGCCCGCGTGGCACTGTTCCGTGGCGTGTACACCGTGCCGTTCGATCCGGCCGCATTGCCGGCCAACAAGGTCAGCCAGGCGGCGGTGGACGAGCTGCTCAAGCGTGGCGTGGTCGAGCCGGGTGACTGGGTGATCCTGACCAAGGGCGACAGCTACCACGGCACCGGCGGCACCAACACCATGAAGATCCTGCACGTCGGCGATCCCATGGTCTAAGCGCGCCGGCCCCGAACAAACCCGCCACCCGGCGGGTTTTTTATGCGCAAAGACCGCCCGGCAACGACCGCCAGTCGGTGAAATCAGCGCGTAGAACACGCCGCGCTATCGTTACAACAAGGAGTTATCAGGACATCGCGGAGACGAACCCGCCCGGAAGCACATGGCCTACTGCCGCAAGCGAGCGCACAGCCCATGAGCGAAAACCGACAGTTTCTTGCCCTGCGCGCCTATGTGGATCTGCTTCTGCAGCACGGCGCCTGCATCCTGGCCAGGGAGCCGCTGCTGATCCGCTACGGTGAACGCACCCTGCGCTACTCCTGCGGCATGCTGCTGTGCGACGACGATATCGAGGTCGTCGAACTGGCCTGATCCTCAGGCCTGAACCCTCAGCTCTTCTGCCGGCGCGCCTTGAAGAAGTCGCTGAGCAGACTGCTGCAAGCCTCAGCCAATACCCCGCCTTCGACCAGTACGCGATGATTGAGGAAGTCCTGCTGGAAAAACTGCCCACGGCTGACCGCCACCCCGGCCTTCGGCTCTGTGGTGCCGTAGACCACCCGGGCGATGCGTGAATGCACGATCAGCCCGGCGCACATGCTGCAGGGCTCCAGGGTCACATACAGGGTGCTGCCGGGCAGGCGGTAGTTGTCCAGCCTGGCCGCTGCCGCACGGATGGCCACCATCTCGGCATGGGCGCTGGGGTCGCGGGTACTGATCGGGCAATTGAAGCCACTGCCGACCACCTCGCCCTCCTGAACCACGACCGCTCCCACCGGAACCTCGCCACGCAGCCCGCCCAGCTTCGCCTGCTCCAGCGCCAGCTGCATGAAGTGCTCGTCGCGCGAGCGGTCGATGATCATGGGCTTACGCATTACACCACCGCGATGGCGGCCATCAGGCCGGTTTCCATGTGATCGATCACATGGCAGTGGAACATCCACACGCCGGGATTATCAGCGACAAAAGCGATACGCGCCGTCTCGTTCTTGCCCAGCAGGTAGGTGTCGGTGAAATACGGCTCGATGGAGCGCCGGTCGGAGTCCAGCACCTTGAAGGCCATGCCGTGCAGATGGATCGGGTGCTGGTACTGGGTCAGGTTGCGCAGTTCAAAGATGTAGTGCTCACCGAGCTTGAGGGTAGCGATGGGCCTGTCGGCACAGCCCTTGTCCTGGATATCCCAGGCCTGGCCATTGATCTGCCAGAGCTTATAGGCCGCACCCTGCTCGATGTTCTCCGAGAGCATGGCCGCCCATTCGAAGTTGAAGCGGAGCGTCTGGGCACGATCGAGGTCCGGCTCGGCAATCGGGTTGGCCGGCAGCGCGGCCGGCCAGTCGCTGCCTGTTGGCTCCGCGGCTTCGCCAACCAGGGTCGCCAGACGCAGCGGCCCATTGCGCAGGGACAGCTCACTGCCGGAGGCCGGCACGCGGAGCGCCAGATCGATACGCATGCCCGGGCCCAGCCAGTACTCCTTACCCAGCGGGCGCGGGGTGATGGGGTTGCCGTCCAGCGCATAAATGCGCACTTCTGCACCTGGCAGGTTCAGACGATAGGTGATGGTGCTGTCCAGATTGAGCAGGCGCAGACGCACCACCTGCCCGGCCGGCAGACTGATGCGAGGATTGTGCTGGCCATTGATGCTCGACAGTCGCCCCGGGGTGCCGCCACGGGCCGCCTCGCGCGGCACGCTGAAGGCGGTAAAGTCGCCCTGCCCGTCCACCGCCCAGGTTTTCAGGCACAGCGTACGCTCGTG
>CALMID010000204.1 GCA_937863915.1 uncultured Pseudomonas sp. | reverse complement strand
GGAATGTAGAACACCTCGTCATTCACCTGACGCAGGGTTTCCATGTATTCCTTGTTGATGATGTCGCCATTGACTGCTTCGACCGAGATACGCACGGTATTGCCGAGGTTCGACAGTTCGTTGCGGTGCTCCATCATGTTCTGGATGAACGGATGGCTCAGCGGAATCATCTTCTCAAAGCTGGTCGATGGACGAATCTGCGTCGCCTGCCACCCGAGGAACAGGGTAACCAGGGTGCACAGCAGAATGACCACAGGCCGGTTGTTGAAAATAAGGCGTTCGAGAAAGGTCGCCTTGTCCTGGTGATGGTTACTCATCGCAGTCTTTTCCTTGTAAAAAGCCCCGGCTTGTTATTGTTGGTCCAGGCTGGCGCCCGTTGGCGAAGCGACATGCGCACCGCCCTGCCCTACCAGGATCAGATTGCCGTCAGCCGCGGCGCTAACCGAAGAAAGAGACAGACGATCGCTACGATTGAGCACGCTGAAGGTACGCCCGGCGTCAGTGCTCTTCAGCACGCTTCCGCCATGACCGACGATGACCAGAGAGCCATCGGGCAAGAGACTGGCACCCGACAGACCGAACTCCAGCGGACCATTGGCCGCGCTCAGCTCAACCTGCTGCCAGTTGCCGCCAAAATCGGTGGAGCGGAACAGGTGGCCACGCAGGCCGTAGACCAGCACGCCGGCCGAAGCGCCGTTGCCACTCACGCCGAACAGCGAGCCTTCATACGGGCCCTTGAGGGTTTCCCAGGTCGCGCCCCAGTCGGCGGAGCGGAACATGCTGCCCTGCTCACCCACCACGAACAGACCGGAATCGGTGATTGCCGCGATGCTGTTGAGGTGATAGCCATCCTCGTTGTCCAGACGGTCGCTGACATCTTCCCAGTTCTGGCCACCGTCGGTGGTTTCCAGCAGCGCCCCGTAGGCACCCACCGCCAGGCCGTGCTGCTCGTTCTGGAACCAGATATCCAGCAGCGGCGCTTCGCGTTCGAGGTCTTCGAACTGCACGGTCCAGGTGGCACCGGCATCGCTGGTATGCAGGATCTGCGCATCGTGACCGACCGCCCAGCCCTTCTGCTCACTGGCAAAGAACACCGCCGTAAGCATCTGACGCGACGGCACCTTGGCCTGAGTCCAGCTGGTGCCGTTGTCATCGGAGAAAAGGATATGGCCGCGATCACCCACCGCCACCAGACGCTTGCCGGCCAGCACGACATCCATCAGCAGGCTGTGCTGGGCTTTTGGCGAAATAATCGAATAGACGCTGGCGGGCGCGCTCTCGGCCTGGACCGGCAACGCGGCGGCAGTCAGCAGCGACAGTGCACCAAACAGCGAAAGCGCTTTGGCCAGCGGTGAACGCAGGCCGACGACCGACATTCCCTGGCGCGCGCGCGCATCGAACGAAGTGCGCCGCATGACGGGCTCACACATACACCTTTCCCCCTTATTGTTATAGGTGGTGTAGCAGGGATACAGGACTCCCCGACAGAACACCTATGCTATCCACCTTTGAAAAGCCCTGACAATCGGCGCGTCGTTATGTTTTGTAAGCCATCGCCGCGACTTGTCTTCAGACCATAGCAAAAGGCCGCTACAAGTAGCGGCCTTTTGTTCAACACCTGCGAATCAGCGGGTTCCGCGACGACGCAGGGCGGACGGCTTGAAGTAACCGTCATCCGGAATCGCCTGGCTGAAATCGATGGTGGCCGGCTCTTCGTTATCCAGGTTCTGCACGTGGTAGCGACGAGCCTGCAGATCGTGGAACACATCCAGCGCAGACCAGGTGGTCGGCAGCTCGTAGTAGTTCTTCAGATAGGCAAGGGATACGCGCCACAGCTCGCCACGACCGTCATACTGATCGACCACGGCAGCCTGCCAGCTGTCCTCGTCGAGGAACAGGGTGCGCTTGGAGTAGATGTGGCGGGAACCGGACTTCAGAGTACCTTCCACAACCCATACACGGTGCAACTCGTTGCGGGTGAACTGCGGGTTCAGGTGGCCGACTTTCAGCAGGTCCTCGTACTTAACGTCAGGGCTGGTGACCTTGTAGTTGTTGTACGGAATGTAGATTTCTTTCTTGCCGATCAGCTTCCAGTTGTAGCGATCCGGCGCACCGTTGTACATGTCGGTGTCGTCGGCGGTACGCAGGCCGTCAGCGGCAGCGATCGGGGTGTCATAGGCCAGGTTCGGCGCACGACGCACGCGACGTTGACCGGCGTTGTAGCCCCAGGCCTGACGCGGGTCTTTTACCTGATCCAACGTTTCGTGAACAAGCACGGCACCACCGGCCA
>CALMID010000203.1 GCA_937863915.1 uncultured Pseudomonas sp. | reverse complement strand
AAAAAAATCCGGTAGCCAAAAGTGGGGACGGCTACCGGAGTGCGCAGGCTGTGTGAAGCAATCAATCAGGCAGCAAATTCATCCTCGGTAAAGGCCATCAGGGTGGCTTTGCCGGCCTGAACCTCGGCCAGCAGGCTGTCGGTTTCGGTGAGCACGCGGGCCACATAGAAATCCGCCGACTTGAGCTTGGCGCCGTAGAACTGGGTCTCGCTGCTGCCGGCCGCCAGTTTCTGCTGAGCCACCAGGGCCATGCGCGACCACAGCCAGGCCAGCGTGGTCAGGGCGAACAGACGCAGGTAGGGCACCGACGCCGCACCGGCTTGCTCAGGGTCCTTCATGCCTTCGCTGGCAATCCACAAGGTGGCCTGCTGCAGCTGCTTGAGCGCCTTGCCTACCGCCGCCGCATGTGGCGCCTCGGGGTTGGCCTTGAGCCAGCCTTCAACCAGAGCAAAGAAGCTGCGCACCGCGCGGCCGCCACCCAGGCTCAGCTTGCGACCGACCAGGTCCAGCGCCTGAATACCGTTGGTACCTTCGTAGATGCGGGTGATCCGGCAGTCACGCACCAGCTGCTCGATACCCCAGTCTTCGGTGAAGCCGGAACCGCCCAGGACCTGCAGACCTTCGTTGGAGCAGTTATGGCCTTCATCGGTGAGGAAGGCCTTGACCACCGGAGTCAGCAACTGCACCAGATCGTCGGCCTGCTGGCGAACTTCGACGTCCTCGTGATCGTGGGCGACATCCAGGTGCAAGCCGGTGAAGTAAGCGAGCGCGCGGCAACCTTCGATCATCACCTTCTGCCGCAGCAGCATGCGCCGAACATCCGGGTGCACCAGGATCGGATCAGCCGGCTTGTCGGCAGCCTTGGGGCCGGACAGCGAGCGGCTTTGAATACGTTCCTTGGCGAAGCCCAGGCTCACCTGATAGGCGCTCTCGGCAATACCCAGACCCTGCATGCCGACCATCAGGCGCGCCGAGTTCATCATGGTAAACATGCACTTGAGGCCCTTGTTCGGCTCGCCGATCAGCCAGCCCTTGGCGCCTTCGAAGTTCATCACGCAGGTGGCCGAACCCTTGATGCCCATCTTGTGTTCCAGACCACCGCAGAAGGCCGGGTTGCGCGTGCCGTCTTCAAGGAACTTGGGCACCAGGAACAGTGAGATACCTTTGACGCTGTCCGGCGCATCCGGCAGCTTGGCCAGCACCAGATGAACGATGTTGTCGACCAGATCCTGCTCGCCGCCGGTGATCCAGATCTTGGTGCCGCTGATGGCGTAACTGCCATCAGCCTGGGGGATGGCGCGGGTGCGGATCAAACCGAGGTCGGTGCCGCACTGCGGCTCGGTCAGGCACATGGTGCCGGTCCATTCACCGCTGATCAGCTTGGGCAGGTACTGCTCCTGCTGCTCGCGGGTGCCGTGCTGGGTCAGCGCGTTGATCGCACCATGGGTCAGGCCCGGGTACATGCCCAGCGACAGGTTGGCCGAGCAGACCATTTCCTCGACCATCATGTTCAGGACGTGCGGCAGGCCCTGGCCACCAAATTCCGGGGTACAGGCCAGCGCGGTCCAGCCGCCCTCGGCGAACTGCTGGTAGGCAGCCTTGAAGCCATCCGGGGTTTTAACCGTCTTGCTCGCCGGGTCGTACTGGCAGCCCTGCTTGTCGCCGGGGCCATTGAGCGGCGCGAGCACGTTCTCCGCCAGCTTGGCGGCCTCTTCCAATATGGCGCCACCGAGATCGTTGCCGAACTCGCGCTGCGAAGGCAGCGACTGCAGGGTGGCATAAGCGTCGAGCACCTCGTCGAAGACAAAGCGCATATCACGTAGCGGGGCACGGTAAGCGGGCATGTGAGCCTCCAAAAACTATACAAGCCAAAATCTTGTACAGCTTTTGTATAGCTTTTTGCGAGGGACGTGCAAGTACTTTTTGCTCATGCACAGCAATAAAGTGACCCGGACAGCGCTATCCGGTCACAAAGCAGCGCAGAAAGAAGGGAAGGATCAGGTATCCAGATGACCACGCAGCAACTGCTGCAAGCGGCGCTGCAGGGTGCGCGCATCGCTACCCAGACAGGCGACCGGCGATCCGGCCAGCTGCTCTTCGGCCAGCTCGGCCACCTCGCCCGCCACCGCCAACGGGCAATCCAGAGCCAGCGCCAGCTTGCCCAGCTGCCGGGAGAAATCCGCCGCCGGCGGGTGATTGGAGAACAGCACCAGCAGTTGCGGCTGCAGCTTTTCGCAGACCAGCGTCAGCTCGGCCAGCGGCTGCCCCAACGGCAGCACGGTCAGGGCAATCTCGCTGCCGGCCAGCAGCACGCCCGCCACCAGAAGCTCCAGTTCATGGCACTGCCCGGGGATGGCGCTCAGCACCACCCGTGCGCCCTGCCCCCGTGCCAACTGCAGGCGCTGCAGCACACGCCCACGCAGAAAGGCATCGAGGAAGAGCCATTCGCTGGTCTGACCGAAACCGTCCTGACTGAGCAGCAGCTCCTGCCAGACCGGCAGCAGAACATCCTGGAAAACCACCGGTAGCGGGTAGCTGGAGAACACCTGGCCGTAGACCTGCTCCAGGCGCGTCTCATCGAAGGCGGCCACGGCGCGACGCACCTGCTGCTGCCATTCCCCCCACTCGCCCAGCGCCACTTCCTCGTACACCGGCGCGGCCGCCGCACGCTGGGCTTCGCTGCGTTCAAGGATCTTGCCGACCTTGCTGACCGCCACGCCGCGTTCCAGCCAGGCCAGGATGCTGCGCACGGCATCGATATCAGCCTGCGAATACAGGCGATGGCCGCTGTCGGTGCGGGTGGGCTGGATCAGACCATAGCGCCGCTCCCAGGCCCGCAAGGTGACCGGATTGACTCCCGTAAGCCGCGATACCTCGCGAATCGGAAACAGCTCTTCCTGCTTGAGGGAGGCGGAAACGAGGTCGGTCATGGCTAGGTATCGCGCTGATGGGCTTGCCGGCATTGTAACCCAGGGGCCCGCCCGCTTAAATTGTACAAAAGCTGTACAAAGGAGAACCAATCATGCTGCCACGCTGGCCACTGCGCCTTTACTACGATGGTGACTGCCCACTGTGCGCCCGCGAAATCGCCTTGCTGCGTCGACGCAGCAGCGAACAGCGGCTGGTGCTGATCGATATCAGCAGTCCTGCTTTCGACCCGACCAGTACGCCATTCGAGCCTAAGCAACTGCAGGCAGTGCTGCATGCGCAGGATGCCGAGGGCACCTGGCTGAAGGGGCTGGATGCCACCTATGCGAGCTGGCTGGCCGCCGACCTCTGGCAACTGAGCTGGCTACTGGCCTGGCGCCCCCTCCGTCGTCTGCTGCATCCCCTTTACCGGTTGTTTTGCTGGCTGCGCCCAGGCCTGACCTGGCTCCCCCATCCCGACGGTGCCAGCCGCTGCGACCGCGACCACTGCCAACCCCCAAAGCGCCAGGAATAATGCTTCGCCGCTGTAAAACTGGGCAAATCCATTACAAAAACAACCACAATGTACAACTACAAGCTTCAAACCAAATCCGCACGCAGCCACTGAAAACCCTGATAAACAGCGGAAAATCAGACATTCAGGACTCACCACGACTTACCCACACAGCGCTCATGGTTGTACAAAACAGAACAGTGGTATAAGTTTGTTTCAGGTTCAGTCGGCCAAAAGCAGCTTTGGTCAGGTTATGCCGGCGGTCGCTGAACCCTACTTTTTCTGCCTACGAGGCCAGCATGAGCACGCATTCCGCCCCCATCCTGATCACCGGTGCCAGCCAGCGTATTGGCCTGCATTGCGCCGAGCGATTGCTGGACAGCGGCCAGCCCGTGATCATCAGCTATCGCAGCGAGCGACCGGGGGTGGGGAAACTGCGGGAGCGCGGTGCCATCTGCCTGCCGGCCGATTTCGCCAGCGAAGCTGGCATCCTGGCCTTCATCGATCTGCTCAAGCAGAACACCGACTGCCTGCGCGCCATCGTGCACAACGCCTCGGCCTGGCTGAACGAGACACCCGGCCATGAGGCCGAAGCCTTCCAGCAGCTGTTCAGCGTGCACATGCTGGCGCCCTACCTGATCAACCTGCACTGCGCCGACTTGCTACGCCGGTCGCAACCGGCCGACATCGTGCACATCAGCGACGATGTCGCCCGCAAGGGCAGCGCCAACCGGATCGCCTACTGCGCCAGCAAGGCTGGCCTGGACAGCCTGACCCTGTCCTTTGCCGCCCAGCTGGCGCCGCAGATCAAGGTCAACGGCATCGCCCCGGCGCTGATCCAGTTCAACGAAAACGATGACGACGAATACCGCAGCAAGACGCTGGCCAAATCTGCGCTGAGCATAGAGCCCGGCGCCGAGGTGATCTACCAGAGCCTGCGCTATCTGCTGGACAACCCCTACGTCACGGGCACCACCCTGACGGTCAACGGCGGCCGCCATCTCAAATAAGGCCGCGAGGAAAATTGCCATGCCGCTTATTTCCGATCACTACCGCGAAATCCTTGTGGGTCTGGGTGAAAACCCGGAGCGCGAGGGCCTGCTGGACACCCCCAAGCGCGCCGCCAAGGCCATGCAGTACCTGTGCAACGGCTATGAGAAGACCCTCGACGAGATCGTCAACGGCGCACTGTTCGCCTCGGACAACGACGAGATGGTGATCGTCAAGGACATCGAGCTGTACTCGCTGTGCGAGCATCACCTGCTGCCGTTCATCGGCAAGGCCCACGTGGCTTACATTCCCACCGGCAAGGTGCTGGGCCTGTCCAAGGTCGCGCGCATCGTCGACATGTTTGCCCGCCGCCTGCAGATTCAGGAGAACCTCACGCGGCAGATCGCCGAGGCCATCCAGCAGGTCACCAATGCCGCCGGCGTAGCGGTGGTGATCGAGGCCAAGCACATGTGCATGATGATGCGTGGCGTTGAGAAGCAGAATTCGGTGATGAACACCTCGGTGATGCTCGGTGCCTTCCGCGAGTCGTGCAACACTCGCCAGGAATTCCTCACCCTGATTGGACGGAGCAAGTAAATGCCGCGACTGGAACCGGGAATGGCGCGCATCCGAGTCAAGGATCTGCGCCTGCGCACCTTTATCGGCATCAAGGAGGAGGAAATCCTCAACAAGCAGGATGTGCTGATCAACCTGACCATCCTCTACCCGGCGCAGGAAGCGGTGCGTGACAACGACATCGACCATGCCCTGAACTACCGCACCATCACCAAGGCGGTGATTCGTCATGTCGAGGAAAACCGCTTCGCTCTGCTCGAACGCCTGACCCAGGAAATCCTCGACCTGGTCATGGAACACCCGGCCGTACGCTACGCCGAGGTGGAAGTGGACAAGCTGCATGCCCTGCGCTTTGCCGAGTCGGTCTCCATCACCCTCGCTGGCCACCGCTAAAAGTGATGCCGGCCTCTGCGCCGGCATTGCTCCTCCGTCGCCCGACTCTTATGATCCGCGGCCTGTTTCCGAGGATCGAACATGACCGAACAACAACGCCTGGAACTGGAAGCTGCCACCTTCCGCCGCCTGCTGGAGCACCTGCAAAAGCGCAGCGATGTGCAGAACATCGACCTGATGAACCTGGCCGGTTTCTGTCGCAACTGCCTGGGCAAGTGGTACAAGGCCGCCGCCGATGAGCGCGGAATTGATATCTCTGCCGACGCTGCCCGTGACGGCATCTACGGCATGCCCTACGCGCAGTGGAAAGCCCAGCACCAGAAAGAAGCCAGCGCCGAACAGCTGGCCCAGTTCGACAAGAGCAAGCCCCATGACTGATCTGAACGATTTCCGCGCCAGCCTGCGCAGCGGCCAGCATGTTTTCGCCGACACCCTGGCCTTTATCGCCAAACACTATGACTACCAGCCCAGCGCCTTTCGCAACGGCGCGGTGGAAAACGCCAGCGGCCAGAATGAAGGCTCGTGCAAGCTGCTCGGCCTGGCCCTGCTGGAAGGCTTCAGCGTGGAGGAAACCCTGCTGGCCTTCGGCGAACACTACCGCAGCGTACTGGCTACCCCGGACGGCAGCGACCACGGCAATATCCGTGCACTGATGGACACCGGCCTGGCCGGCGTGCGCTTCGAGCAGCCATCACTGCGCCGCAAGTAGCACTGAAAATGCAGACGCCTGCACTGGGCAGGCGTCTGGAAGCTGCAGATCGTTGCGGTCTTAGTCGCGGAAGTTGTTGTACTGCAGCGGCATCCCCAGCTCCTGGGTACGCAGCAGGGCAATGGCTTCCTGCAGATCGTCACGCTTCTTGCCGGTAATACGCACCTGCTCGCCCTGGATGGCGGCCTGCACCTTGAGCTTGGCGTCCTTGATCAGGGCGACGATCTTCTTGGCCAGCTCCTTGTCGATGCCCTCGCGCAGCACCACTTCCTGCTTGACCACCTTGCCCGAGGCATAGTGATCCTTGACCTCCAGGCACTGCACGTCGATCTTGCGCTTGACCAACGCCAGCTTGAGGATTTCGATCATCTGCTCCAGCTGAAACTCCGCCTCGGCGGTCAGCGTCACGGTCTTTTCCTTGAACTCGAAGGTGCCCTTGCCGCGCAGATCATAGCGCCGGTCCAGGTCCTTGATGGCGTTATCCACGGCGTTGGTGACTTCATGTTTGTCCAGTTCAGACACCACGTCGAACGAAGGCATGCTTGATTCTCCAGATAAACGGCGTAACCCTTGTCACAGCTGGGCTACGCATAGCTTGACGATAAAAACGCGCGGTCATTATAACTGCAGAATTAAATAGCGCCTGGCCATGAACCAGCGCCCCGAGCCCCCATTGCAAGAGTCTGCCATGCCCAACCCCCACCTCAGCATCCTGGTCGTGGATGACGCCAAGTTCTCCAGCACCATGATCGGCCGCGCCCTCACCAACGCCGGCTACCAGGATGTGCGCTCCGCCAGCAGTGCCAAGGAAGCCCTGGCCCTGCTGGAGCAACGTCCGGCCAACGTCCTCCTGGCCGACTGGCTGATGCCGGAAATGGACGGCCTCGAACTGACCTCGCGCGTGCGTCAGCTGGACGAAGTCGCGCGCCACTACACCTACATCGTTCTGCTCACCGGCAAGGAAGGCGAAAACGTCCTGCATGAGGCGTTCGACCGTGGTGTCGACGACTTCATCAACAAAGCCGTAATGAACGAGCAACTGGTCCCCCGGGTATATGCCGCGGACCGTCTTTGCAGCACCCTGCAGCAGCTGATCCAGCAGAACACCCTGCTCACCCAGAACATCGCCGGCCTCGAACAGCGCAATCTGGTCGACCCGGTCACCGGCCTGGGCAACCAGCGCTACCTGATGCAGAAGCTCGGCGACTGCCTGCGCCAGATCGACTCCCGCGGTGGCGCCCTGTGTT
>CALMID010000202.1 GCA_937863915.1 uncultured Pseudomonas sp. | reverse complement strand
CGTCTCAACCGAGGCGCGCATTCTACAGCACCTCTTCAACCTGTCAAGCTCTTTTCGAAAATTTCTTTCTACTTCAGCCACTTGCCGCTTCGCGCTTTCTACTTCGCTTCAGCGAGGTGCGCATTCTACAGCGAACCCGGTTACTGTCAAGCGCGATTTAGAAAATTTCTTTCTATTTCAACTACTTGCCGCATCCGCATACCTAGGTACGCATCAGCGAGGGGCGCATTCTACAGACACCAATTCCCCTGTAAACCCCCTACAGCGAAAAAGGCGAAGATTCTCTGTCACTTCTATATAGCTGCCTGTTGCTCAGCTCGCCAGGCTCGCGGCGGGCAGCCTGTCAGGCGGCGGAATGTACGGGTGAAATTGGAGACATCGGCAAAACCGAGCTGCCAGGCCACTTCGCTAATAGACAGGTGCCGGTTTTCCAGTAGGCGACAGCAACGCTGGCGCAGCTCGGCATCCAGCAGCAGGCGATAACTCGTGCCAAGCTCCTGAAGCCGACGCTTCAAGGTGCGCGGCGACAGGTGCACACGCTGCGCCATCTCTTCGAGTGTTGGCAGCGCCTGCGCTGCATCACTCATACGCAAGTGTTCCTCGACCTGCTGACGCACGCTGCTTTGTAGCGCCACCAGCTGCCGGTACTCCTGTTCACACTGCTCGCGGGCAAAACCTGCGGCCACGGGATCGGCCAGACGCGGCCGTGCCTCGGACAGGCTCACTGGCAGCAACAGAGCCCACTCCCCCGTCTCATAATGGATAGGCGCCGGCAGGCTCGCCCGGAACTGAGCCCAATAAGATGGCTGAGGACCAGGCATATGAATGCGCCCACCCTGTAGCGGCCGCCCAAGCAACTGCTCCGCGACATGAGCCAGTCCCACCAACACGGCCTCCATGACGAATGCCTCAGGCTCCCCCAGCGCGACCCGTGGACTGAAGACGATCCGCCACTGCGTGGTGCCACGCTGCAGCTCCACCCGCAGAAAGGGCACGCGCAACGCCATGAAACGCATGGCCGCCTGCAGTGCCTCACCGATATTGGGGCTGGCCAGGGCAAGCATGCCGAGCGAGCCGTGCATGGTGACATTCATCGCCCGCGCATAGATAAGCCCCAACCCCTGATGACCAGCCAGGGCCACGGCACGCTGCGCCGCCTGGAAGCCAGTCAGCAGGGAGATGCGGCTATCCGGCTGCAGCAGGCCGGCGCGCGTCACCCCCAACCCTTCGATTACCTGCTGCTCATCATGCCCGAGGCGCCGTACTACATCGCACAGCAGTAATAGATAGATGCCAGGCACGCCCTGAAAGGCTTCCTGCGCCGGCACTTGGCCCGTTTCCACCAAAGTTAGACCCCCTCCGACCAGACAGCCCATACGAGGCGCGCCACACTGCAGCGCACAGAGCATTCCCCAACGCTTCGGGGACAGACAGATATAAGCAGCAGCAGCGCGGCCGCTCACCGGCCGAAAGGAGAGTCCGCAGATGGCCCGTAATCACCAGAAGCCCGCCCAGGTCGATATCAGCGTACGGCGCATGGACTTCACGTTCACCGACATCCCCCGCTACTGGGCGCTGAACGACCCGGTATGCACCCACTTCCTCAATGCCCTGTCACTGACCTTCCCGGATGGCGAACGCTTCTTCGTCGACTCGGTGCGCGCCCTGCGCGATCGCGTCGAGGACAAGGTCCGGCAGAAGGAGATCTCCGGCTTCATCGGCCAGGAGGCGATGCACTCCAAGGAGCACGAGACCTTCAATCAGATGCTCGAAGGCCAGGGCTATGGTCCGGTGATCGAGCCGGCGCTGAAGCTGACTCGCTTCCTCATGGCCCGCGCACGCAAGATGCTCACGCCCAAGCAGATGCTGGGCGCCACGGCGGGCCTGGAGCACATCACCGCCATCCTCGCCCAACGCATGTTGCGCGACCCCAAGCTGATCGAGGGCCTGGATCCCTCCGTGCGGGCGCTATGGGTCTGGCATGCCATCGAGGAGATCGAGCACAAGGCTGTGGCCTTTGACCTCTATCAGGACGTGGTTGGCAGCTACTGGGGGCGGGTGCGTCTGCTGCTGGCCGGCTCCACCGGCCTGCTCGGCTATTGCGTGCGCTACACTTGGGCCTTCCTCAAGGCCGACGGCCTGCATACCAACCCGAAGGTCCTGGCGCGCGGCCTGTGGCGCCTGTTCGGCTGGAACGGCATCGTCAGCGGGGTGATCCCGGACTACCTGCAGTACTTCCGCCCGGGCTTCCACCCCTGGCAGGAAGACAACAGCTCGATGATCGCACGCTGGAAGGAAATCCTGCCGCAGCCGAGCAATGCGGCAGCGATCGCAGCGGCCTGAAAAAAGAAACGGGGCGAACCGTGCTGGCGCAAGCCATTGTGCAGCACGATCCGCCCCGTTTGACTCGTTGAATCAGATTACGCCCTGCTCGCGCAACTGAGCCTGAGCGGCACCATCCAGCCCCAGCAGACGCTGCAGCACCTCGGCGGTGTGCTCGCCCAGGGTTGGCGGCGCGTTGCGGTATTCCACCGGCGTCGCCGCCAGGCGCAGCGGGCTGGCCACCTGCGGGGTGACGCCGCCATAGCTGTTGGGCATGTCCACGCGCAGACCGCGGGCCTGCACCTGCGGATCGGCGAAGACCTGGGCCAGGTCGTTGATCGGCCCACAGGGCACACCAGCCGCCTCCAGCAGTTGCACCCACTCGGCGGTGGTCTTGAACACCGTGGCCTGGCGGATCAGCGGAATCAGCTCGTCGCGGTTGGCCACGCGAGCCTTGTTGGTGGAAAAGCGCGAGTCACCGGCCAAAGCCGTAAGGCCGGCAACCTCGCAAAACTTGCCGAACTGACTGTCGTTACCCACTGCCAGGATGAAGTCGCCATCGGCGCTGGGGAAATCCTGGTAGGGCACGATGTTCGGGTGGGCATTGCCCAGGCGCTTCGGTGAGCGCCCGGTGCACAGGTAATTCATGGCCTGATTGGCCAGGCAGGCCACCTGCACGTCGAGCAGGGCCACATCGATATGCTGGCCCAGCCCCGACTGTTCACGCTGATTCAGCGCGGCCAGCACCCCGACCGTGGCGTATAGCCCGGTGAGGATATCGGTGAGCGCCACGCCGACCTTCATGGGGCCGGCGCCCGCTTCACCTTCCGGGCGCCCGGTGAGGCTCATCAAGCCTCCGAGACCCTGGATCATGAAGTCATAACCTGCTCGCTTGGCGTAGGGCCCGTCCTGCCCGAAGCCGGTGATGGAGCAGTAGATCAGTCGCGGGTTCACCGCTTTCAGCGATTCGTAATCGAGACCGTAGGCCTTGAGGCCGCCGACCTTGAAGTTCTCCAGCACCACGTCGCACTGCGCCGCCAGCTCGCGGATCAGGCGCTGACCCTCGGCCTGGGTAAAGTCCACGGTCAGCGACTGCTTGTTGCGGTTGGCGCTCTGGAAGTAGGCCGCCTCGCGGGTGTCGTTACCCTCCGCGTCTTTCACGTAGGGCGGACCCCAGTGGCGCGTATCGTCGCCACTGCCGGGCCGCTCGACCTTGATCACCTCGGCGCCGAGATCGGCCAGGGTCTGCCCGGCCCAGGGACCGGCCAGCACACGGGACAAATCGAGGACGCGGATATGCGAGAGCGCACCGGACATGGCGGAACCTCCATTCAACAAGGCAGCGGGATAACAACGGGCGGGGCCGGACGGCCCCGCCGGAGTCAGGCTTAGTAGAAAGCCTGCAGACCGGTCTGGGCGCGACCGAGGATCAGGGCATGGACGTCGTGGGTACCTTCGTAGGTATTGACCACTTCCAGGTTGACCAGGTGGCGGGCCACACCGTACTCGTCGCTGATGCCGTTGCCGCCGAGCATGTCGCGGGCCATGCGGGCGATTTCCAGGGACTTGCCGCAGCTGTTGCGCTTCATGATGGAGGTGATTTCCACCGCAGCGGTGCCTTCGTCCTTCATGCGGCCCAGACGCAGGCAGCCTTGCAGGGCCAGAGTGATCTCGGTCTGCATGTCGGCCAGCTTTTTCTGGATCAGCTGGGTCTGCGCCAGCGGGCGGCCGAACTGCTTGCGGTCCAGGGTGTACTGGCGGGCGGTATGCCAGCAGTCTTCGGCGGCGCCCAGGGCACCCCAGCTGATGCCGTAGCGGGCGGAGTTCAGGCAGGTGAACGGGCCTTTCAGGCCGCGCACATCCGGGAAGGCGTTTTCTTCCGGACAGAACACGTTGTCCATGACGATTTCGCCGGTGATCGAGGCGCGCAGGCCGACCTTGCCGTGAATGGCCGGAGCGGACAGACCTTCCCAGCCCTTCTCCAGCACGAAGCCGCGGATTTCACCGGCATCATCCTTGGCCCAGACCACGAACACGTCAGCGATCGGGCTGTTGGTGATCCACATCTTGGCGCCGGTCAGGCGATAGCCGCCCTCGACTTTCTTGGCGCGGGTGATCATCGAGCCCGGGTCGGAACCATGGTCCGGCTCGGTCAGGCCGAAGCAGCCAATGTATTCCCCGCTGGCCAGTTTGGGCAGGTACTTCTGCTTGGTGGCTTCGTTACCGAATTCGT
>CALMID010000201.1 GCA_937863915.1 uncultured Pseudomonas sp. | reverse complement strand
GTCGAGCTTGTCCGGGCAGGCGTCGGCGGCGTTGTTCAGCAGGTTGAGCAGCGCCTGGGTCAGGTCGGCCGGCGGCTGCAGGCGCGGCACCGCACCGGCCCCCAGGCACTGGAAGCGATAGGTGGCCTCGGGGCGCATCAGGTGCCAGCGGTTGAGGGTCGACTCCAGCCACTGCACGGCCGTCTGCTCGACCACCGCCTGGCGGCGGTCGGCCTCGGCGGCGCGCACCAGTTGCTGCAGGGTGTCCTTGCACAGCTTGACCTGTTCCTGCAGCAGGGCCAGATCGTCCTGCAACGCCGGCTCATGGCGATGTTCCTGGCGCAGCTCCTTGAGCAGCACGCTCATGGTCGCCAGCGGCGTGCCCAGCTCGTGGGCGGCGCCAGCGGCCTGAGTGGCCACGGCCAGCAGCTGCTGGTCACGCATGTGTTCCTCGCGCCGCTCGGCCTGCAGCTGGTCCTGGCGGCGCAGAGCGCCGGCCATCTTGACCACGAAGAACGTGATGAAGGCCGCCGACAGGGCAAAGTTCAGCCACATGCCGAACAGGTGCAGGCTGATCATCAGCGCTTCATGTTCGACGCCCTGCAGGTGCAGCGGGTGATACCAGATCAGCAGCGCGGTGTAGCCGCTCAGCGCCAGCCCCGAGAGCACCATGGAGTAGATCCACGGCAGGGTCGCGGCGGCGATGGTCAGCGGCACCAGGTAATAGGACACGAACGGGTTGGTCGAACCGCCGCAGAAATACAGCAGCACGCTGTGAATGATCAGGTCGCCGGCCAGTTGCACGGCATATTCCTGTTCGGTCACCGGCCACGGCCCGCGCAGGCGCAGGGCGGTCAGCAGGCACAGGCTCGCCGAGAGGCCAAGGGTGATGCCGATCGGCAACCACGGCAGCGGCAGCAGGTCGGACAGCCAGGCAAAGCCAACCGAGCCTGCCTGGGCGGCCAGCACCAGGATGCGGATCAGGGTCAGGCGCCAGAGATTCTGGCGGCTGGCGGATAGCAGCTGAACGGGTGTGTACATGGCGTCTCCGGTAAGTGGCGGCGAGTATAACCAAGGCACCGGAAGGCATCCGTTGCCCTGCGGCAACAAACCGCAGGATGAACCCTGACCATTTTCCCGGGTCTGCTAACAAGCCGTTGCTAACGCTGACGAAGGCAACACACGACTGCAGGGTTGCAGGAAGGTGACGACGCAGGAAGCCAAAGCCACGGAAGCTTTCAACAATCGGTTAACCCGTTAGCCGCCAGCGCGACGTCTACCCTGATGACAACCGCTTGCGGCCCAATCGCCAAGGAGTTTGCATGATCCCGTCCATCCGTCTCGCCCCCCTGCTGCTGCCCGTCGCCCTGCTGGCCGGCACGGCCCAGGCCGACACCCTGCACTACAACCAGATCAGCCTGCGCGCCGAAGTGAGCCAGGAGGTGGCCCATGACCTGATGCAGGTCACCCTCTACAGCGAAGCCCAGGACAACGATCCGGCCAAGCTGGCCGCCGGCATCACCGAGAGCCTCAACCAGGCCATCGCCCGCGCCCGGCAGAGCAAGGGCGTGCAGGTCAGCCTGGGCAGCCGCCACAGCTACCCGGTGTACAGCGACAACGGCCAGCGCATAAGTGCCTGGCGCGAACGTGCCGAGCTGCGCCTGGAAAGCGCCAAATTTGCCGAACTGTCCGAGCTGACCGGCGAACTGCTGAAGCAACTGAAGATGGGTGGCATGAGCTTCAGCATCGCCGACAGCACCCGTCAGGACAGCGAAGACGCCCTGATCAAAAACGCGGTGGAAGCCTTCAAGGCCCGCGCGCAGCTGACCAGCGAGGCGCTCGGTGGCAGCGGCTACAAGCTGGTCAGCCTGAACTTCACCAGTGGCTTCCAGCCGCCGATGCCGGTACGCATGGCAGCCATGAAGAGCATGGCCATGAGCGATGCCGCGCCGGCCCCGGAAATCGAAGCGGGCAGCAGCAAGGTGACGCTCAGCGCCGATGGGGTAATCGAGGTACAGATGCCCTGAAGCATACAGGGCATCTGTTTTTCAACAGCCGGCTAGCGCAGCCGCTCGACGGGCACGGCCTGACCGGCCTGGACTCGGGTAATGAACACAGCATCCGAGCCCTGGTGATCATTCGGCGAAAAGGCGACTGCAAAGCCGCCCAGATCGACCTGCAGAAAGGCCAGGGCCTGCACCAGTGCGGCCCGGGTCGGCTGCCGCCCGGCCTCACGCAGGGCCGCGACGAACACCGCCGCGTCGATATAGCCCTCCAGCGAGGCGTAACCGATATCGGCTGCCGGCACATCGGCCTGATACTGGCGGATCAGCGCCGAGGCGCGGTTCTGCGGGGACGGCACCACCTGGCTGATGTGCACCCCGTCGCCGGCCAGCCCGGCCTCGGCGATGAAGTTGTCGGTACCGACAAAGGACACCGTGAAAAAGCTTGCCTCAAGGCCGGCCACTCTCGCCTGACGGATAGCCGCCGCCAGCTGCTTGTAAGTGCCGACAAAGAAGATCGCCTCCGGCTGACTGCGCTTCAGTTCAGCCACCGCAGTCGCTACATCCAGCGAATTGCGCTGCACCCGCGCTTCGCCATGAAGCTTCAGTTTGCGGCGGTGCAAAGCACCGGCCAGGCCACTTTTGACCGTTTCACCGAAGGAGTCGTCCTGCATCAGCAGCGCCACCTTGCGCAGACCGAGGTCGCGGGTCATGCGCTCGACCATCGCCTCGGTTTCATCGAAGTAGGAAGCGCGCACATTGAATACCCAGTCATGCACCGGACGGCGCAGCACTTCGGCCCCCGAGAAGGGAAACAGGTAAGGCACCTCGGCCTGCAGGGCAATCGGCATGGCCGCCCGCGAGGTGGGCGTGCCGACATAACCGAACAGCGCAAACACCATGCCGGAGGCAATCAGCTGGCGGGTATGCTCGGCGGTCCGGGCCGGCTCGTAACTGTCATCGCGCAGCAGCAGGCTGATCTTGCGCCCGTGCACACCACCGGCCGCATTGACCCGGGCGAAATACGCCTGGGCGCCGGCATGCATCCCCTTGCCCAGGCCCGCCGCGGGCCCGCTCTGGGCATTGACCATGCCCAGGCGAATCTCGTCATCACTCACGCCATCCTCGGCCCTGAGCCCGCCCACTGCCAGCGCGCTCAGCAACGCCGCCGCCAGCCAGAGGCCAACGGCCCGGCCTGAACGGCGACGCGGGGAAATCAGATGCAACACTGGCGACATGCAGCTCTCACAGATAATTGTTGGGCAAGCGCAATGCAGTCTGGCTGAAACCTCGCGCTTATGCACGAATCGCCCAATTCAGGCAGCCTGAAAGAAACGGTAGAACTGGCGCAGCTGGGCCTGGGCATCGCCCACGCTGACCGGCGTGAAGCGCAGCGGCTGCTGCGCCGCGCATTGCGCCAGACGACTGAGGTCCAGCGGGTGCAGCCATCCCAGAATCGGATAACCGCCCATGCTCTGGTGATCGGCCTGCAGGATGATCGGCTGGCCATCGGGCGGCACCTGGATCGCGCCACGCGTCACCCCCAGTGACCACTGCCGCCGTGGCGGCTCGACGGCCTGGCCACACAGGCGCGCGCCCATGCGGTCGGAGTGCGGGCTGAGCTGCCAGGTCTGCGCGAAAAACGCCTGCAGTTCATCCTCGGCAAACTCGGCGGCATCGCCGCCGGTCATCACCCGCAGTACGGGCGAGCAACTGTAATCCGGCCGATACGGCCAGGGCAGGCTGGCCGTATGGCGAAACTGTGCGGGCGCACACAGCAAGCGATCCCCCACCTGCAGCGCCCTGCCACCACCGGCATGGCCACCCAGCCCTTCGCGCGGCTGGCAACTGACGCTGCCCAGCACCGCCTCGCCACGAAAGCCACCGGCCACCGCCAGATACGCCCGCTGGCCACGCTGGGCAAAACCCAGTTTCAGCCGCTGGCCGGCGCGCAGCGCAAAGCGCGTCCACAGCGGCAGCGACTGGTCATCGCGGCGCAGCGGCAGCTCGGCGCCGGTCACCGCCAGCCAGGTATCGACCTCGCTTTCCAGCTCGACATCGCCGAGGGCGATCTCCAGCAGGGGCGTACCCCAGGGGTTGTCCAGCAGGCGATTGGCCCAGGCGGCCGCCTTCAGATCCAGCGGCCCGGCCGGCGAGACCCCCAGGTGCAGCCAGCCCCGACGGCCGCCATCCTGCAGCAGCGTCTGCGGCCCTGACCGCAGTACGCGCAGGCCAGTCACAACGGCCCACCCAGGGCGCGGTAAGCAGCCTCATCGATGCTGTAAAAACGCACCCGGTCGCCGATGGCCAGCGGGCTGGGCGGCGTCTGCCGGGGATCGAAGAGAGGCAGCGGGCAACGCCCCAGCAAGTGCCAGCCACCCGGGGAAGCCTGCGGGTAGACCGCCGTCTGCCGCTCGGCAATCGCCAGGCTGCCCGCTGGCACCTGAGTGCGGGGCGTAGCGCGGCGCGGCAGCTGCAGACGCGAATCCAGTTCCCCCAGATAGGCAAAGCCCGGTGCAAAACCGATGGCACCGACGCGGTATTCCACCGCGCTATGCAGGGCAATCACTTCGGCAACACTCAGCCCACAGGTTTGCGCGACCTCGGCCAGGTCCTCGCCCGCGTACCACACCGGCCACTCATGCAGGCGCCCCGCCAGTGCTGGCGATGGCTCGGCCAGCCAGACCTCCAGCAGCGGCGTCAGCCGGGCCGAGAGCGACAGGTGATCGGTCTGCAGCAGGTCGTAATGCAGCAGCAGGGTGGTCCAGCCTGGCACCAGATCGATCAGCAGTGGCCCCAGCTCCGCACGAATGCGCTGTGCCTGCACCGCCAGACGCATCGGCAGGTCGGCATCCGGCGCCTCGGCCAGCACCAGCAGCA
>CALMID010000200.1 GCA_937863915.1 uncultured Pseudomonas sp. | reverse complement strand
AAAGTTCGATTTCGATAAGCCATTTCGAAAATCGATTTCGAAACGAGGACTCCGCCATGCACAGCCAGACCACCCTCAACGCCCCTCTGGGCGAAATCTATGACCTGGCGGTGATCGGCGGCGGCATCAATGGCGTGGGCATCGCGGCCGATGCCGCCGGACGCGGCCTGTCGGTGTTCCTTTGCGAAAAGGACGACCTGGCACAACACACCTCCTCGGCCAGCAGCAAACTAATCCACGGCGGCCTGCGCTACTTGGAGCACTACGAGTTCCGCCTGGTACGCGAAGCCCTGGCCGAACGCGAAGTGCTGCTGGCCAAGGCTCCGCACATCGTCAAGCCGCTGCGTTTCATCCTGCCCCACCGCCCGCACCTGCGCCCGGCCTGGATGATCCGCGCCGGCCTGTTCCTCTACGATCACCTGGGCAAGCGCGAGAAGCTGCCGGCCTCGCGCGGCGTGCGCTTCGGCGCGGGCAGCCCGCTCAAGAGCGAGATCAACCGCGGCTTCGAATACTCCGACTGCTGGGTCGACGATGCCCGCCTGGTGGTACTCAACGCCATGAGCGCCCGCGAGCATGGCGCGCACATTCACACCCGCACCCGCTGTGTCAGCGCCCGACGCAGCAAGGGCCTGTGGCACATTCATCTGGAACGGGCCGATGGCAGCCTGCTGTCGATCCGCGCCCGCGCGCTGGTCAATGCCGCCGGCCCCTGGGTGGCACGCTTCATCCGCGAGGACCTCAAGCAAAGCTCGCCCTATGGCATCCGCCTGATCCAGGGCAGCCACATCATCGTGCCGCGCCTGTTCGAGGGTGAGCAGGCGTTCATCCTGCAGAACGAGGATGGCCGCATCGTCTTCGCCATTCCCTACCTGGAGCGTTTCACCCTGATCGGCACCACCGACCGCGAATACCAGGGCAACCCGGCCGAGGTGAAGATCAGCGACGAGGAAATCGATTACCTCTTGGCGATCAGCAACGCCCACTTCCGCCAGCAACTGCAACGCAGCGATATCCTGCACACCTATGCCGGCGTGCGTCCGCTGTGCGACGACGAATCCGACGAACCTTCGGCCATCACCCGCGACTACACCCTGGCGCTGGCCGCCAATGCCGGGGAAGCCCCGCTGCTGTCGGTGTTCGGCGGCAAGCTGACCACCTACCGCAAACTGGCCGAAGCGGCGCTGGCCCAACTGGCGCCCTTCTTCCCCGGCATGCGCGGCAGCTGGACGGCCAGCGCGCCGCTGCCGGGCGGCGAACAGATGACGTCGGTGCAGGCACTGGCCGACAGCCTGTGCCAGACCTACAGCTGGCTGCCCGAAAGCCTCGCGCGGCGCTGGAGCACCTGCTACGGCAGCCGCGTCGAGCGCCTGCTGGCGGGCGTCCGCCACCTCAGCGATCTGGGCGAGCACCTGGGCGGCGGCCTGTATGCCCGCGAAGTCGATTACCTGCGTCAGGAGGAATGGGCACAGAGCGCCGAGGACATCCTCTGGCGCCGCAGCAAACTCGGCCTGTTTCTTACCCCGGCTCAGCAGGGCCAGGTGGCCGCCTACCTGCAGCAACACCCGCACAGCCCTCGGGACGCCCACGCGGCCTGATCAGCGGCAACCGAGCAAGTCCCCTTCAGCCCCGCCCGAGCGGGGCTTTTTTATTCCGCTGCACCGAACAGCGGCGGCAGGTTGGTGTTGAGCGCAGCGAAGCCCAACGGGCACGGCCTGCAAGAGGACCTTTTACAGCAGATGCCGCTGGGCGTAGACCTGCTGCCACTTGGCATCCTGGCGCTGGCTGATCTCGCTGTCGAAGTAGTACTTCAGGCGGCGGCGGTCCTCGGGCTTGTCCTTCAGTGCTGTGCCGATGATGAAGTGCACCAGGTCCTCGGCGCGCATCTGGTCGTTGCTGTAGTAGTGCGCATGCACGCACATGGCGTGCGCCACGTGGATGGCCTCGGCGGTGGACAGTGCCGCGCCGGCCATGCGGTGGGTACTGCGCCCGTCCAGGCTCTGGCCGCTGCGCAGCTCGTGGAACAGGGTCACCAGCACCTCGATGATGTCGGCATCCGGCTCGATCTGCAGGCCGAGATTGGCATTGAGCTGACGCAGCTCGGCCTGCACCACGCCGATTTCATCCTCGATCCGCGCAATCGGGCGGATGGTCTCGAAGCTCAGCCGGCGCTTGAGCGCCGCACTCATGCTGTGGATGCCCTCGTCGACGTTGTTGCTGGTGGCGATCAGGTTGAAGCCCGGCCGGGCATAGAGGATGCCGTGCTCACCGGCCAGTTCGGGGATCAGGATGATGCGCTCGGACAACACCGCCAGCAGCGAATCCTGCAGCGACAGCGGGCAGCGCGTCAGCTCCTCGAAGCGCAGCAGCTGGCCGGCCTGCATGGCCCGGTACAAGGGCCCCGGCACCAGCGCCTCGGGACAGGGGCCATGCTGCGCCAGCACACCGGGATTCCAGCTGTAGAGCATCTGCTGCAGGCTGGAAATGGCGTTGCCCTGAATGGTCAGGGTCGAGTTGCCGCAGATGGCCGCGGCCAGCAGCTCCGACAGCCAGGACTTGGCCGTGCCCGGCTCACCGGTGAGCAGGCAGCTGCGGTTGGCGCACAGGGAAATAATGGTGCGCCGTAGCTGGCCGCTTTCGCCGACGAACTTGCGCGCAATACCCAGCTCCGGCGCGCCATCGATAAAGCGTTCCACCGCAATCGGCGACAGACGCCAGCCGGGCGGCACCTCGTGGCTGTCGGTTTCGGCCAGGCGCCGCAGCTCCTCGGCAAAACGCACCTCGGCCGGAACCCGCTGAACCTTGTTCTTTGACTCGCTCATTCACTGCTCCTGATGCCGCCGCGCGGCTCCGGCGCCAGGCGTTCTTCGGGGAGGATGCGTGGCAACTCGGACAGCGGAATCACGCCCTGCAGCACCAGCTCCAGGGCGCTGTCGCGCATGGTCACCAGCCCCGCATCCAGCGCCCGCCAGCGCAACTCACCAAGTGGCGGCTGACGGCTGATGACATCGCGCAGCTCGCCGTTGATCTGCAGAAACTCCACCACCGCCGTGCGCCC
>CALMID010000199.1 GCA_937863915.1 uncultured Pseudomonas sp. | reverse complement strand
TTGCGGGTCCAGGCGCGGTAGCCGGCCTCACGGCCGCCGTTGATGTGGAGGGCGATGCGGTCGACCTCGCGGCCTTCGTGCAGCCAGACGTGGAAGATGCGCTCCTTCAGCCCGCGCGGCGCATTGATCGCGGTGAAGGCATACAGGCCATTGCGCCTGAGTTCGGCCTGGCTGATCTGCTTGAGCTTGCCGGCGGCCTGGCGGCCCTGGCGGTCGCTGCTGACCGCGACCTCGGTCAGCCACAGGCTGGCCGGCGGCACCACGGCGCGGCCATACCAGCCGCCCACACCCAGGGCCAGGGTCAGGGCCAGCAGACCGATGCGCTGCCGCCAGCGCTGTTCGCGCAGGACCACCACCAGGCTGGCGAACGACAGCAGCATGGCCACGCCCAGGGCCAGCGGGTAGCTCTGCGCGGTGGACAGGTGGAACAGGATCGGCAGCGCCGTGAGCAGCAGGGCGAACAGGGTCAGGCTGTGGAAAATCAGGTACAGCCAGCGCCGGGGCGCCAGCTGCTGGTTGTACAGCGGATCGATGATGGTGATCAGCGCACAGGCGCCGAGCAGGCCGGTGAACAGCGCCTGGCTGCTGTTCCAGCTGGTGGTGATGAAGGCGAAGGGCAGGACGAAGAACAGGCTTTCCTGGTGGATCATCTGCGTCAGGTAGCGCAGCAGGCCGGCCGGCAGGTGCCAGTTGAACCAGCGTTGCAGCTGGCTGCGCAGCAGGTTCTCCAGCATCAGCCAGAGCCAGCTGACCAGCATCAGCACGGCCACCACCTTGGCCACGCGGATCTGCCGGTCGACCAGGAAGAAACTGAGCACCCCCGAGCAGAAGCCGAACAGCGCCATGGCCCGCGGATGGCGCTGGATCAGTTCGAGCAGGGCAAACAGCCGTTGTTTCAGAGCGGTCACGACGCAGGGGCCTGGGCAAAAGCGTGCAGGATACTGGCCCCTCCCTGTCCTGAGAACCGCTTTCCCTCTGGTGCGGCGTCAGGCCTGCCGACGTTGCCAGAACTGCTCGGCGAGCAGGCGCAGCGACTGCGCCAGCCCCGCCACCTGATGGGCGGCGATCTGGCTCTGTTCGGCGGCCACCACGTTGCTGTCGGCGGCCTGGCGAATGCGCGTGATGTTGCGGTTGATCTCTTCGCTGACGGCGCTCTGCTGCTCCACCGCGGCGGCGATCTGCACGCTCATGTCGGTGATCTGGTTGACCCGCGAGCCGATGCCGAGCAGCGCCTGGGCCGCCTCGCTGGCCTGCTGCACGCTGTGCCCGGCCTGCTCGCGGCTGCTCTGCATGACCGCCACGGCGGCATGGGCGCCGTCCTGCAGGGAGCTGATCATGCGCTGGATCTCGGCGGTGGACTGCTGGGTGCGCGAGGCCAGGCCGCGTACCTCGTCGGCGACCACGGCAAAGCCGCGACCCTGTTCGCCGGCGCGGGCCGCTTCGATGGCGGCATTCAGGGCGAGCAGGTTGGTCTGCTCGGCAATGCCGCGGATCACTTCCAGTACGCTGGAAATCTCGCTGCTGTGCTGTTCCAGCTGATGGATCACGCCGGCGGCCTGCTGCACCTCGTCGGCCAGACGGCTGATGGTGGCGCTGGTCTGGTTGACCAGTTGCTGCCCCTGCACGGTTTCCTGATCGGCACACCCGGCGGCCACGGCGCTGAGTTGGGCGCTGTTGGCCACTTCCTGCACGCTGGCGGCCATCTGGTTGACGGCGGTGGCGACCTGGTCGGTTTCGCCCTGCTGGCGCTGGTTGCTGGCCTGACTGACGGCCAGTTGCTCGGCCAGTTCCTCGGTATGCCCGGCCAGTTGCTCGGCGGCATCACCGATACGGCCGATCACCGCACCGGCTTCGGCTTCGCTCATGCGCAGGGCAAAGTCGATCTGCCCCAGTTCGTCGCGGCGGCCGCAGTACAGGGTCTGGCTCAGCGGGTTGTCGCCGATCGCCCGAGCCCGCTTGGCCAGACGGCGCAGCGGCGCCAGCTGCCAGGCCAGCAGCGCGGCGCTCAGGCCCATCCCGGCGAGGGCCAGGCCGGTGCCGGCCATGGCGCTGACGCCTCCGAGGGCAACGCCCGCCCCGAGCAGCAGCGGCCAGGCCAGGCTGCCGGTCAGCAGCAGGCGCGCGTTGTAACTCAGGCGAGCCGGTTGCAGGCAGTCCTGCGCCTGCCCGGCGCGCAGCCGGGCGTATAACGCTTCGGCGGCGGCTATCTGCTCCGGCGTCGCCGCGGTGCGCACCGACTGGTATTCGACCACCTCGCCGTGACGTCGTACCGGCGTAGCGTAGGCGCTGACCCAGTAATGGTCGCCGTTCTTGCAGCGGTTCTTCACCAGGCCCATCCAGCTCTTGCCGGCTTTCAGGGTTTGCCAGAGATGGGCGAAGGCGGCCGGCGGCATGTCCGGGTGACGCACGATGTTGTGGTTGACCCCCAGCAGTTCCTCCTCGGTGAAGCCGCTGATGGCGATGAAGTCGGCATTCACATAGCTCACCGCACCCTTGAGATTGGTGGTGGAGAGGATGTTGGCGGTGGGGCTGACGGGGATGGCACGACCGCTGACGGGCAGGTTTATTTTCATTGTTCCGGCTCTTCGTTCAGATGCAGTAGTCAGCCGGCGTCGCGGCGCGGCCATGGTGCAGATAGGCGGGTTGCTGCAGGAGCAGCGGGTCGAGCTGCCAGGCCGGTTGCGGCTGGCTGAGCAGGTAGCCCTGGGCGTAATCGCAGCCTTCGGCGCGGAGGAAGTCCAGGTGGCTGCTCTGTTCCACGCCCTCGGCCACCACGGCCATGTTCAGGCCCTGGCCGAGCTTGATGATGGCGCGGCTGATGGTGGCCAGGTCTTCGTCATGGCTGGCGCCGCCGATGAAGCTCTTGTCCACCTTGAGGATGTGCAGGGGGAAGCGCTTGAGGTAGCTGAGCGAGGAGTAACCGGTGCCGAAGTCATCCAGCGCCAGGCGTACGCCGAGGCTGGCCAGCTCGCGCAGGCAGGCCAGGGTCTGCGCGCTGTCTTCCATCAGCTGGCTCTCGGTGATCTCCAGGATCAGGCAGCTGGCCGGCAGCCCGGTTTCATTGAGGATGCGGGCCACGCGGCGGGCGAAATCGCTGACCTTGAGCTGCTGGCTGGACAGATTGACCGCGCAGTACAGCCCCGGCTGCATGCGTTGCCAGCACATGCATTGCCAGGCGGCATGGAACAGCGCCCATTCGCCGACCGTGAGGATGTCGCCGGACTCCTCCAGGATCGGGATGAATTCCTCCGGTGATACCCAGCTGCCTTCATGCTGCCAGCGCAGCAGGGCCTCGACGCCGACCACGCGGTTGTGGCCACGCTCCAGGCGGCAGATGGGCTGGAAGTGCAGGTCGAACTCGCCGCGCTCCAGCGCCTGGGCCAGGGCGCTTTCCAGCTGCAGACGCCGCGCCGCGCGCTCCTGCAGCTCGGCGCTGTAGCGGGCGAAGCGGGCCTTGCCGGCTTCCTTGGCGCGGTACATGGCGAGGTCGGCGGCGCGCAGCACGTCGTCGCCGATATCCGCTTCGCCGAGGCCGGCGATACCGATGCTGGCGCTCACGCTGAGCTGGCGTTCGTCCAGGTGCAGTGGCAGGTGCAGTTCGTCGAGCATGCGCTGAGCCACGCGTTCGGCGTCCTCCAGCTGGGCCAGGTCATCGAGCAGGACGACGAACTCGTCGCCGCCGAAGCGCGCCAGGTGGTCGCCGGGGCGCAGGCAGCGCTTGAGCCGCTGAGCCACTTCCACCAGCACCAGGTCGCCACTGCTGTGGCCGAGGCTGTCGTTGATCAGCTTGAAGCGGTCGAGGTCGATGAACAGCAGCGCCGCATGGCGGGCGCCGGGGCGCTGGCGGCGCTCCTGGGCCTGGCCGAGCAGCTCCTGCAGGCGGGTACGGTTGGCCAGGCCGGTCAGTGGGTCATGGCGGGCGGCGTGCTGCAGGTTCTGTTCGGCGGCCTTGTGCTGGCTGATGTCACTCTGCGAGCCGGCCAGGCGCTGGCCGCCGCGCTCGTCGCTGCTGAGCACGCCACGCAGCAGGACCCACAGGTAATGCCCTTCGCGGTGGCGGATGCGGTACTGGTGCTGCAGCGAGGGGGTGCTGCCGCCCAGGTGCTGCTGCACGGCCAGGCGCAGGCCCGGCAGGTCCTCGGGATGGACGCGGGCGAACCAGCCGGCGCTGCCCTCGCCCAGCTCGTCGCGGGCCAGGCCGAGCATGCTGGCCCAGCGTTCGGACAGGTACAGCTGGTCGCGGTCGATGTGCCAGTCCCAGATGCCGTCGTTGGCGCCGCGCAGGGCGCGGGCATAGCGCGCGTCGCTGCTTTCCAGGGCCTGGCGCTGGGTGGCGCTGTAGGCATCCACGGCCAGGCTCATGTCGAAGAACACCGCCTTGAGCAGGCTGGCGAACAGCTCATGCTGGGCGTGGCCGTCGAACAGGGTGGTGAGCATCTGGTCGAGGTACAGGCGGTAGGCGCCCAGGTACCACTTCAGTTCCAGGCCGACACGTTCGTGCACCCAGCCCACGCGCAGGCGCTCGCGGACGTAGTCGGCATCGTGCGGGCCGCGCCACAGGCGCTGGTAATAGGCTTTCTGGCTGGCCTTGAGGCGCGGCAGCACGCCGGGCTGCTGGAGCAGGCCGGCCGGCGTGGGGAAGCTGCCGAGGTGGTTGTACAGGTGCTCGACGAAATCCTCGTGGGCATTGCCGAGCCGGTCGACGGCCTGCTGCAGGCGTGCGCCGTCGGCCGCGCTCCATTGCAGGAAGTCCAGGCGAGTTTGTACCTCCTGGCGATCCAGACCGATGCTGCGCAATAGCGCTTGAATGTCTTCGGGGCTGCCCATGCGGCTTCTTGTCCTTTTTCTGCGGGCAATAAAAAAGCGCTAGCGACAGTTCGCGGTCATCCCACGGTTGTCGCTAGCGCTCTGTCTTACAGGCCCGTACGTCCTGCCCGGCAAAGCCGGCTTCCGCCGCCTCAGGGCGTGGCGGAACCTTGTACGGGCGTTTTACCTGAAGCTGTTGTGTCCGACAAGTTCTGCAGCAGGCCTTCGAGGCGCTTGCGCAGCTCGGCCAGGTCACGTGACTTGAAGGCATGGCGGGTCTTTTCCAGGGTTGCCACGGTGTCGTGCAGGGCCTGCTCCAGGTGGCTCAGGTGCTGCGCGTGGGTTGGCTCGATGGCACGGCAGTGCGCGGCCAGCAGGCAGGCTTCTGGACTGCTGAGAATCTGGCAGTCGATGCCGGCAGCATCGAGCACACCGTGAGCGCGACAGGCCTGCGGGGCATCGAGGCAGAGCACTTGTAGGGAAGGTTTGATACTGGCCATGACTGCTGAGTGGTGGGAATGACCAAAGGCTTAATTCTGGTAAGGGTATTACGACTCGTGGCAAACCCCAAGTGCGACCCCGGGGCAGGATGTCGCACCCGTGGCGGTAATCGCCACATCCGCTGGCCGTTCTTGCCAGTGCGGCCGCGCTGCGACTGGCCTAGGCTCTGCTACATGTCTTCATGACCCTGGATATTCAGCTGATGAATTACGACGAAAGCCAACAGATCTGGTTGGGCCTGGTGCTGGCCAGCCTGATGTTTGGCGTGGCTCTGGAGCTGCGCCTGAGCCATTTCTCCTATGTGCTGCGGCGCCCGCTGCCGGTGTTCACCGGCCTGCTGGCGCAGTGCCTGTTGTTGCCCTGGGCCACCCTGCTGGCCACGCTGCTGCTGGACCTCAAGCCCGGCATCGAGTTGGGCCTGCTGCTGGTGGCCTGCTGCCCCGGCGGCAATCTGTCCAATGTCATCACCCACCTGGCCCGTGGCAACACGGCCCTGTCGGTGAGTGTCACCAGCGTCTCCAGCCTGCTGGCGATCATCACCCTGCCGTTCAACTTCGCCATGACGGCCAGCCTCAACCCGGAGACCGCGGCCTTTCTCAGTGGCCAGATGAGCACCCTGCAGGTCGATGCCAGTGGCATCGTGCAGGGGCTGCTGCTGATGCTGGTGGCGCCACTGCTGGTGGGCATGCTGCTGGGCAATCTGGCGCCGCGCTTCACCGCGCGCATCCTGCCGGGGTTCAAGCGTTTCACCATGATTGCCTTCATCGGCTTCCTGCTGGTGGCGGTGATCGGCAACCGCCACCTGCTGCTCGACAGCCTGGGTCCGCTGCTGCTGATCGTGGTGCTGCACAACGCCAGCGCCCTGCTCATGGGCTGGGGCACGGCGCGGGCCTTCGGGCTGGGCGACTACGACCGTCGCGCGCTGACCATCGAGGTCGGCATGCAGAACTCGGGGCTGGCGCTGGGGCTGATCTTCACCCAGTTCGGCGCCCAGCCGGACATGGCGCTGATCGCCGCCCTGTGGGGCACCTGGCACATCGTCTCCGGCCTGCTGCTGGTCGCCCTGTGGCGACGCAATCCGCCCCATCTGACTAGCGCCAAGGAGGAACAGCCATGCGCGTCCTGATTACCGGCGCCGCCGGCTTCATCGGTCAGCAGGTCCTCAATGACCTGGCCGTGCAGCAACCCAACTGGCAGCTGTTTGCCGCCGACATTCGCGAGATCGCCGCGCGCGACAACGTTCACCCGCTGCATCTGGATATCAGCAACCGCAACGACGTGCACAAGGTGGTTGCCCAGTGCCGGCCGGACGCCATCGTCCACCTGGCCTCGGTGGTCAGCCCGCCGCCGGGCATGAGCGAGGAGACGCTGCACGCCATCGACGTGGGTGGCACCCAGGCGATTGTCGAGGCGGCCGTGGCCAACGGTGTCGGCCAGCTGATCGTCACCAGCTCCGGCGCAGCCTATGGCTACTACCCGGAAAACGCCGAGTGGATCGACGAGCACGACCCGCTGCGCGGCCACGCCCGCTTCGCCTATGCCAAGCACAAGCGCGAGGTCGAGGAGCTGCTGGTGCGCGTGCGCGTGGAGCACCCGGAGCTGCGCCAGCTGATCCTGCGCCCGGGCACCATCCTCGGCAAACGGGTCAACAACCAGATCACCGACATGTTCAAGAAGCGCGCGGTGCTGGGCATTCAGGGCAGCGACAGCCGCTTCGTGTTCATCTGGGATCAGGACGTGGTGAGCATCATCCGCAAGGGCCTGGAGAAGGGCGCCAGCGGCATCTACAACCTGGCCGGCGACGGCGCCCTGAGCCTGCGCGAGATCGCCGAGATCCTGCGCAAGCCTTACCGCCCATTACCCGCCGGACTGATTCAGGGCGTGCTGCGCGTGCTCAAGCCGCTGCGCCTGTCGCAGTACGGCCCGGAGCAGGTGGACTTCCTGCGTTACCGCCCGGTGCTGGCCAACCGCCGGCTGAAGGAAGAATTCGGTTACACCCCGCGCTACACCAGCCGCGAAGCCTTTATCGCCTTTCTCGATGCCCAGGGAGTTCCGCATGCGTAATGCCGTTGTTGCCCTCGCCCTCACAGCCGCCGCCCTGCCTGCCCAGGCGCTGCAGGTCAGCATCCGTGATGCCGCCGGCCAGCCCCTACCGCTGGCCATGCTGACCCTCAAGGCCGAGCGCCCGCTGCGCGCCGCCGGTGATGACAACGGCTATCCGCGCGAGCGCACCGAGCAGCGCATCAGTCCGGAGATCACCGCCTTCGCCGGCCCGGATGGCCGCGTGCAGATCGACTACCCGGAAGCCGTGCCGCTGAATCTGCGCGTGCGCGTGCCGGGCTATCAGGACCTGGCCCGGACCGGCGTTAGCGCCGATGCCATCCTTGAGCTGCGCCTCACCGCCGAGACCGATCCGGCCGCGCTGGCCGCTCAGCAGCCGGCCAATGCCTGGTTCGCCGCGCTGGATTTCGGTGGCGACGAAGCGCTGAAGAAAACCGCCATGGAGCAGTGCAGCTTCTGCCATCAGCAGGGCAGCTTCTTTATGCGCCGCGAGCGCAGCGAGGAAGAGTGGCAGCAGGTGATGGAGCGCATGATCGGCTATGGCGCGCGCCCGTCCAGCGAGCACCAGCCGAAACTCATCGAGGTGTTCCAGAAGGGCTACACCGACCTGCGCCAGCACCCGGAAAAGGTGCTGCGCACCAAACCCTGGGAAAGCCATCTGGCCGGCGCCCAGGTGCGCGAGTGGCCGCTGGGCGATCCCTTCTCGCAGATGCACGACCTGCTGCTGCACAGCAACGGCAAGGTCTACGTCGGCGACAATCTGCAGGACCGCCTGTGGGAAATCGACCCCAAGACCGGCCAGACCGTGGTGTACAAAACTCCGGTGGACGAGGGTGACGAGATCGGCGGGCTGTTCAGCGGCCGCCTGAAGACTTATCCCAAGCTGGAAACCACCGCCGGCATCCATTCCTTCGCCGAGTCGCCGAAGGATGGTCACATCTTCATCACCCCGTCGTTGCAGCAGCGCCTGTTCGAGTTCGACCCGGTGAGCAAGGTTTTCACCACCCACTATTTCGATGACGGTCTGTACCCGCACACCGTGCGTATCGATGCGCAGGACAACGTCTGGTTCACCCTGGCGCTGTCCAACCAGGTCGGCCGTTTCGACCGCCAGACCAAGAGCTTCCGCACCTACGGGCTGCCGGCGCGCAGCACCAAGGAAGAAGTCGGCCTGGCGCTCAATGGCGTGGTGCGCAAGCTGATGAACTGGGGCATGCCGATGCACTGGCTGCCGGTGGATCAACGCGTGACCGGCATGCCGCTGCCCTACGGCATCGACGTGGCGCCGGATGGCCGGGTGTGGTTCGCCCGCCTGCATGCCGACTCCATCGGCGTGATCGACCCCAAGACTGACAGCGTGCAGGTCATCGACACGCCGTTCCAGGGCCCGCGCCGCCTGCGCGCAGACGCTGTGGGCGATGTGTGGATCGCCGCCTTCCCCGAGGCGAAGATCGTCCGCTATCGTCCGGCCGACGGCAGTTTCACGGATTACCCGCTGCCTACCGCGCTCAATGGCGCCGAGACGCCCTACTCGCTCAACGTCGACCGCGCCCGTCAGCAGGTCTGGGTCACCGGCACCGCCTCGGACAGCCTGATGCGTCTGGATATCGCCAGCGGCCGTGGCGCACCTTCCCCATGCCGCGCAAGGTGACCTTCACCCGCGACATCGAGATCGCCGCCGATGGCAGCGTGTTCACCAGCAACGGCGCCTTCCCCAGCTGGCAGATCGAGGACGGCCAGCCGACCCT